>DATEJD010000482.1:0-7703 GCA_035278325.1 Gemmatimonadales bacterium
GTGCCGCTCAACCGCACCGCCGACCTCTCCCGCATCGTGCGGACCTCCGAGACCTTGCGCCAGGACCTCCGCCGCGAGCCGACGCCGGAAGAGATCGCCAACGCCACCGGACTCTCGCTCGACGTGGTCCAGTCGCTCGCCGCGCTCAACACCAGCGAGGTGCGGCTCGACGCGCCGCTCGATCCCGAGGGCGACCGTTCGCTCATCGAGCGCTTCATCGCGGACGAACAGGGCGATGCGGAAGAGCAGGCGATGGACAAGTTCCTGAGCGAGGAGATCGAGAACGCGCTCCGGACCCTGCCGCCCCGCGACGCCAAAGTACTCCGGCTCTACTTCGGGCTCGACGGCGGCCGCGAGCACACCCTGGAGGAAATCGGCGGCATGCTCGGCGTCACCCGCGAGCGCGTGCGGCAGCTGCGCGATCGCGCGCTCAAGCGGCTCCGCGAAGGCGAGGTAGGGCGGGCGCTGGCGAGCTTCGCGGCGTGAGTCACCCTGAACGCAGTGAGGGGGGCATGCCCCAGCGCATGGCCCTTTCGCTTCGCTCAGGGTGACGCACCTCCCGCTCACCGCTTACCGCTCACCCTTTCCGCCCTTCCGCCTTCCGTCTTTCCGCCCGCCACCGTAGCTTCCGAGCGTGTCGCCCCCCGTGGCAGCCCGCGTCTCTGTCCGGGACGGTTTCGTCGCGCACGTTGGACGCCGCAGTCTCGAAACCGCCCGAGCCCTCGCCGACGTCCGCACCTGGTCACCCCTGCTCCTGGGACAGATGCGGCGCCTTGGCGTGGACTCCGTGCCCATCGCGCTCTTCATCGCGGTCTTCACCGGCATCGTCCTCGCCCTCCTCTCCTCCTACATCTTCACCGGCGCGGTGCCGCTCTATTTCGTCGGCGCGCTGGTCGGCAAGACGGTCATGATGGAGCTCGGGCCGGTGCTCACCGGTATGGCGCTGGCGGGCCGTGTGGGCGCCAGCATCGCCGCGGAGCTGGGCACGATGAAGGTCACGGAGCAGGTCGACGCGCTCGAGACCCTGGCCTACGACCCCAACGCGTACCTGGTGGTCCCCCGCGTGCTCGCGGCCGCGCTCATGTTTCCGGTGGTGACCGCCTTCGCGATGGCGGTCGGGGTCACGTCCGGATGGATCACCGCCGTCAACCTGCTCGATCTCTCGACGCCCGAGTTCCTCAAGGGACTCAAGCTGTTCTACCGGTTCAAGGACATCTGGTTCGGCCTGCTCAAGAGCGCGAGCTTCGGCGCGGCGGTGGCGCTCATGGGCTGTCTCCGCGGGCTCGATGCCAAGAGCGGCGCGCAGGGCGTGGGGCAGTCGACCACGCGGGCCGTCGTGCTCGGCTGCGAGGCGATCCTGGTGCTCGACGCGTTCTGGGCGCTGGTGCTGTTGTGAGGGCGGAGTCCCGTGCAGTCACGCTGAGCGGAGCGAAGGGGGCCATGCCGGGCGATGGCTCCTTCGCTTCGCTCAGGATGACTCATATGGCATGATCCAGCTGGACGGCTTGACCAAATCCTTCGGCGGCCCGCCCGTTCTCGACGGCCTCACCCTCGACGTTCCGGACGGCCAGAACACCGTCATCATCGGGTACTCCGGGTCCGGCAAAAGCGTCACGCTCAAATGCATCGTGGGGCTGCTCGAGCCCGATGCCGGGCGGGCCATCGTGGACGGAGCGGTGGTGAGCGAGCTCGATCGGGACCAGCTGACCGAGCTCCGGGGCCACATCGGGTATGTGTTCCAGTTCGCCGCGCTGTTCGATTCCATGACCGTGGGCGAGAACATCGGCCTCGGCCTCGTGCGCCGGGGATACGACGCCGCGACCATCGCCGAGCGGATCGAGGAGAGCCTGGCGGTGGTGGAGCTCTCGGGGAGCGAGGACAAGTATCCCGCCGAGCTGAGCGGCGGGATGCGGAAGCGGGTCGGCATCGCCCGGGCCATCGCGCTCAGGCCGCGCTACATTCTCTACGACGAGCCGACCTCCGGCCTCGATCCGGTCACCTCCGCCGTCATGGACCAGCTGATGGTGCGCACCCGCGACCTGGGCGTGACCGGGCTGCTGGTCACCCACGACATGCGGAGCGCCTTCTGCGTGGGCGACCGGATCGCGATGCTCTACGAGGGACGCATCCGCCAGGTCGGCTCCAAGGCGGAGATCCAGGCCACCACGGACCCGGTAGTCCGGCAGTTCATCGAGGGACGCCCATGAAACGCTCCAATGAGTTCGCCGTCGGGCTGTCGGTCCTGGCGGCCCTGGCCCTGGTCGTGGCCGGCGCGCTCTGGCTGAGCGAGACCGACATCAACAAGCAGCAGAGCAGCGCCACCGCGCGGTTCCGGACCGTCGGCGGTCTCGGGGTGGGCGCGCCGGTCACCCTGCGCGGCGTGAAGGTCGGCCGGGTGGAGGCCATCCGGCTGATTCCCGACGAGTGGGTCGAGACCGAGCTCAGCATCAACCGCGGCGTCGAGCTCCCGGCCAAGCCGGCGGTGATCGTCGCGTCGGCCAGCCTGTTCGGCGAGTGGGGGGCGACCATCATCTCCTACGATCCCCCGCCCACCGATCCCAACCTCCGCGACGCGCTGGCGGAGTCGGACCGGGCCGGTGGCGAGGCCTGGCCCGGCGCCACCCTGCCCGACATCGGCCAGCTGACCGCGCAGGCCAGCCGCATCGCCGGCGACGTGGGCGTGGTGACGCAGCGGATCAGCCAGGCGTTCGACAGCACCGCGCTCAAGAACCTGCAGAAGAGCGTCAAGGACTTGGCGGAGATCTCCGGCCGCCTGGTGGTCTTCGCCAACGCGCAGACCAACCGCATCGACCGGGTGAGTCAGAACGTGATGTCGACCTCCGATGCGTTCGCCGGCGTGGCCAAGACCTTTCAGAACGCCGTGGCGCGGCTCGACACGGCGACGGCGGACAACCAGCTCAAGGACATCCTCGCCAACGGCCGGACCTCGAGCCAGGACCTCCGCCAGGCGGCGGCGGACCTCCGCTCGGTGATGGCCGCCGCCAAGGCCAACGAGGTGAGCCTGGTGCGGGTGCTGCAGCAGGCGGATTCGCTCATGACCCGGATTCAGCAGGGGAACGGCACGCTCGGCATGCTGGCCACTGATTCGACGCTGTATCGCGAGACCACCGCCACCGTGATTCAGTTCCGCGAGCTGCTGACCGACATCCAGGCCCATCCCAAGAAATACCTCAAGATCTCGGTGTTCTGATGAGCAAGCGGCGGGCGGAGCTGGAAGTGAGCGCGGGTGGGATCGTGTTCCGGCGGGTCGAGGACGGCGCGCCGCGATATCTCCTGATCAAGGACTCCTACGACAACTGGGGCTTCCCCAAGGGTCATCTGGAGAACGGCGAGTCCCCCGCGGAGGCGGCCACGCGGGAAACCGCCGAGGAGACCGGGCTGTCCCGGCTGGTGCTCCAGGGGCCCATCCGCGTCATCGACTGGCATTTCCGCTTCCGTGGCCGCCACATCCACAAATACTGCCATTTCTTTCTGTTCGAGAGTCCCGATGGCGAGGCCTCGCCGCAGCGCGATGAGGGCATCACCGACTGCCAGTGGCGCTCGCTCGATGAGGCGCTCGAGACCCTGAGCTACGACAATGCCCGCGGCGTGCTCAAGCGCGCGGGCGAGATGGTCCGGACTCTGGTGGCGGTCGGGGCGGGTCGGTCCCGGCCGGCCGGGGAGCGCCGGACGGAGGGCTGATCGTGGCCACCATCGCCGCGCTGCTGGACAGTCGCGCCGCGCTGCTGGCGCTCCGCCGCACGCTCCCCAGGAGCGGCCCCGGCGTCGTGGCGTGCCGCTCGCCCGCCGCGTTGCGGCGGGTGATCGAGCGGCGGCTGGTGGACGCCATCGTGCTGTGCCCGAGCACGGCCCTGCTCCCCGAGCTGGAGGGGCTGCGTCGCGAGCTGCCCGGCATTCCAGTGGTCGCCTATGCGCCGTTCCGTCCCGACGATGGCGAGCTGCTGCTGGCCTGCCGCCGCCACGCGGTTGCGTCGGTCGCGGTCGAAGGGGTGGACGACCCCATCGTGGGCGACCTGGTCCTTCGGAGCTCGATCACCGCGGAGCGTCGCCGCGCGCTGGCCGAGGCGCCCCGCATGCTGCGCCTGACGGAGCCGCTCCAGCAGGCCGCGTGGGCGGTGCTGGTGAGCGAGGTGGAGCGGCCGATCCGCACCACGACGCTCGCCAAACATCTCAAGGTCAGCCGGGAGCACCTGTCCCGGCAGTTCGGCGCGGGCGGCGCGCCCAATCTCAAGCGGGTCATCGATCTCACGCGGATCGCCTGCGCCGCCCAGCTGCTGGCCAATCCCGGGGTCACCATCCCGACCGTAGTCCGTCTCCTGCATTTCGCCTCGTCCAGCCACCTGAGCAGCACGTCCCGGCGAATCGCCAACGTGTCCACCCGGGGCCTCGGCGCGCTCGGCCCGGGCGGTGTGCTCCAGGCGTTCGTCAAGGGAAACACCCGCAGCCGGCACTGAGTCCGCGCGCCGGATGACGGGGAAGATTGGAGGATTTCGATGTTCCGCACGCTGGGCTTGACTCTCCTGCTGATGCCCGTCGGCGACGCCGTGCGCGCGCAGGACCATCATGCGCACGACGGTGCCCCGCCCGAGCGACTCGGGCGTGTGACCTTCCCGAGCGACTGCCGGCCGGCCGTCCAGCCTCGATTCGAGCGCGCGGTGGCCCTGCTGCACTCCTTCTGGTACGAGGAGGCCGCGAAGACGTTCAGGGCGGTGAGCGAGGCGGACCCGGCCTGTGCGCTGGCGCAGTGGGGTATCGCCATGAGCGCCCTCCATCCGCTGTGGACCCCGCCGACCCCCGAGCAGCACGCTGACGCCCGCGTGCACGCCGAGCGCGCGGTTGCCCTCGGTCGGGCCGGCTCGCGGGCTCGCGGCTACGCCGACGCGATCGCCGCCTATTACCGGGGCGACGGCGTCCCCGACCGTACGCGCCTGCAGGCCTACGAGCAGGCGATGGCCGAGGTGGCACGGCGGTGGCCGGACGACGAGGAGGCGCGCATCTTCCACGCCCTCGCGCTCATCGCCCTGGGGCAGCTCGACGCCGGGGACTCCACGTTTGCGCGCCAGCGCGAGGCGGGCCGGATCCTCGAGCCATTGTTCCGGCGTCACCCGGACCATCCCGGCCTCGCTCACTACCTGATCCACGCGTACGATTCACCCCCGCTCGCGCGCGAGGGCGAGCTCGCCGCGGACCGGTACGCCGCCATCGCGCCGTCGGTGCCGCACGCGCAGCACATGCCGTCGCACATCTACACTCGCATCGGCGCCTGGCAGAAGGCGATCGCGGCCAACCTGCGCTCGGTCGAGGCTGCCCACCGATTCGAGGCGGCAGAGCTCTCGGGCGCGCTGTGGGACCAGGATGCGCACGCGCTCGATTACCTGGTCTACGCCTACCTTCAGCTGGGGCGCGTGGCCGAGGCGCGCGCGATCGCCGAGCGCGCGGCCCACGTCACGGCCACGGTTCCCCCGAACTCGCTCATCACCGACTACGCGCTCGCGGCCATTCCGGCCCGGCTGGCGCTCGAGCGCGACGACTGGGCGGCGGCCGCGACACTGCCGGTCCGTCCGGCGCCAGCCTGGCGGGGTACGGAGGGGATCACCCACTTCGCACGCGCGCTCGGTGCGGCGCGCCGCGGAGACCTGGCCTCGGCCCGTCCCCAGGTGGATTCGCTGGAGCAGCTCGAGCGGAGCCTGGCGGCAGCGGGCGGATTGCAGGCCTACTGGTCCACCCAAGTGCGGATCCAGCGATTGGCCTCGGGCGCCTGGGTGGCCTTCGCGGCCGGCGACACCAGCGAGGCGCTGCGCCAGGCGCTGGCTGCCGCCGATCTGGACGACGCCGTGGAGAAGCACCCGGTGACGCCGGGTGCGGTGCTTCCGGCCCGGGAGCTCTATGGCGATCTCCTCGCGGCTATCGGGCGCCGGGCCGACGCGCACGCCGCCTATGAGCGCACGCTCGCCAAGCAGCCGGGGCGTGCGCGCGCGGCCGCGGCGTTGGCCCGGACGGCCGGGGCGGGGTCGGCCGGCCACTGACGGGTGACTCCGATAGCCTGCCGGTGTAGTTTGGGGACCGCGGCAGCATGGACCCTTGTCTGCCCTCGCATTGTGATTATTTTCACAAGCTGTCCTGGACACTCTTCTTCCTTCTTAGTCAGGCTGCTCACCACATGGCAACCGATTCCATTCTTCGTCCCGGCGAGCTGAAGGACATCCTCCTCCGCGAGATCGCCGCCGCCGACCTGTCCACGGCCGACGTCTCGGAAGTCGGAACGGTGCTGGAAGTCCGCGACGGCATCGCCCGCATCTACGGCCTCCAGTCGGCCGTCGCCAGCGAGATGCTCGAGTTCACCTCGCAGGAGACCGGCGAGACGGTGACCGGCCTGGTGCTCAACCTCGAGGAAGACAACGTCGGCGCCGCCGTGCTGGGCGACTACCTCAAGCTCAAGGAAGGCGACGAGGTCCGCCGGACCGGCCGCCTGCTCGAGGTGCCGGTCGGCCCCGCGATGCTGGGGCGGGTGGTGGACGCGCTGGGCCGGCCGGTGGATGGCCGCGGCAGCATCCAGACCTCCAACACCCGGCCGGTCGAGATGGTCGCTCCGGGCATCATCGTGCGCCAGCCGGTGAAGGAGCCGCTCCAGACCGGCATCAAGGCGATCGACGCGATGATCCCGATCGGCCGCGGCCAGCGCGAGCTCATCATCGGCGACCGGGGCACCGGCAAGACCGCCATCGCGATCGACACGATCCTGAATCAGAAGGGGACCGGGGTCGTCTGCGTCTACGTCGCGATCGGCCAGAAGCGCTCGACGGTGGCCACCGTGGTCGAGCGGCTCAAGGAAGCCGGCGCCATGGAGTACACCATCGTCGTGATCGCCTCCGCGTCGGAGCCGGCGCCGCTCCAGTACATCGCGCCCTACGCCGGCTGCGCCATCGCCGAGTACTTCATGTACGAGGAAGGCAAGGCGACGCTCTGCGTGTACGACGACCTGTCCAAGCAGGCCGCGGCGTACCGGCAGATGTCGCTCATCCTGCGGCGCCCGCCGGGGCGCGAGGCGTACCCGGGCGACGTGTTCTACCTCCACAGCCGCCTGCTCGAGCGCGCCGCCAAGATCAACGAGAACTGGGAGATGGCCAAGCTCGACCCGCGCATCAAGAAGCCGGGCGGCTCGCTCACGGCGCTGCCGATCATCGAGACCCAGGCGGGTGACGTGTCGGCTTACATCCCGACCAACGTCATCTCGATCACCGACGGTCAGATCTTCCTCACCACCGACCTGTTCTACTCCAACGTCCGCCCCGCGGTGGACGCCGGCATCAGCGTGAGCCGCGTGGGCGGCAACGCCCAGATCAAGGCGATGAAGCAGGTGGCCGGTTCGCTCAAGGGCGAGCTCAGCCAGTACCGCGAAATGGCGGCCTTCGCGCAGTTCGGCTCGGACCTCGACGCCGCTACGCAGAAGCTGCTCGCACGCGGCGCACGCCTCACCGAACTCCTGAAGCAGCCGCAGTTCTCGCCGCTCAAGACGGAAGAGCAGGTTGCCGTGATCTTCGCAGGCGTCAACGGCTACCTCGACAAGATCGCCGTGTCCGACGTGGGCAAGTTCGAGCAGGGCCTGCTTTCGTACATGCGTTCGGAAGGCAAGGACATCCTGGAAACCATCCGCAAGGACAAGGCGATCTCCGACGACGTCA
>DATEJD010000483.1:0-3003 GCA_035278325.1 Gemmatimonadales bacterium
GCGAAGGGCAGTACGACTGAGCGCTCCCACATGGGCAGTCACGGTAGATAGGCAGTGCTGCCCTGGCTATGGTCTCCGTCACATGGGGAACGGTGAGCGGTAAGCGGTGAGCGGGAACGGCGTCACCCTGAACGCAGTGAAGGGGGCATGCCCCAACGCATGGCCCCTTCGCTCCGCTCAGGGTGACTCACCTCCCGCTCACCGCTCACCACTCACCGTTCCCGCTTGCCGCTCAGCAATCCGATTGCCCGCCGCGGGAGGAGCCCCAGCGCGGCTACGAGCAGTTTGTATCGCAGACCTGGCACGCAGACCACCGCCCCGCTCCGATCGAGCTGCGCCAATGACGTGCGCACGACAGCTTCGGCGGTGAGCCACATGAACCGGGGACGGCGTCGCGTGTCCGGTCCCATGCGCTGGTGGAACTCGGTACGGGTGAAGCCCGGGCACAGGGCCTGGGCCGCCACGCCGGTACCGGCCAGCTCGAGCGCGAGACCCTCGGTGAAGGTGGTGAGATAGGCCTTGCTGGCGCAGTAGTTGACGTTGCCGCGCGAGTAGATGAAGCCGGCCACCGAGGAAACGTTGATGACCGCTCCGCGGCGGCGGGCCAGCATCCCGGGCAGCGCGGCGCGGGTGAGACGCATGGGCGCCAGCACATGCAGCCGGAGCATGGCGTCCTGCTGTTCCGCCGCCGCCGTGGCAAACGAGCCGACGGTGCCGAAGCCGGCGTTGTTGACCAGCATCGAGAGCGCGGACTCTGCCGCTGCCCGACTCGCGACGCGATCCAGGTCGGTATCGCGCGAAAGATCGGCCGGCAGCACGTCGACCCGCACGCCGTGCGCCGCGCGGAGCTCGCTCGCGAGCGCGTCGAGCCGCGTCGCATCCCGGGCCACGAGGACGAGGTCGTAGGTCCTGGCGGCGAGCTGGCGGCAAAACTCCCGTCCGATCCCGGCGGACGCGCCGGTGACCAGCGCCGTTCCCGCCGGCATCAGCGTTGAAGGCCGCTCTCGAGCGCCGGCTCAGCGTCCCGTAACCGGTCCGTCGTTGTGCCCGGTGTCGTCCCCCGGAGGCCGCGGAGGCGGCGTGCCGCCTCCGCCAGGATCTCCTCTGTCTTGCAGAAGACGAACCGCACTTGCGAGCGTCCGCCGCCATCCCGATAAAAGCTCGACCCCGGCACCGGCGTGACGCCGATCTCGCGGCTGAGCCACACCGCGAACGCGGTATCGTCGCCCACGTCGGCCGGGCCGAGGCCGGTACAATCGGCCAGGATGTAGTACGCGCCCTCGGGCGCGCGGCAGCGGAACCCGGCGTCGACGAGCGCCGAGTGGAGCAGGTCGCGCTTGCCGCGGTACATGGCGCTGAGGCCGTCGTAGAAGGACGCGTCCAGCCCGTCGAGGGCGGCCGCCACGCCCTCCTGGAGCGGCGCCGGCGCGCCGACCGTGAGGAAGTCGTGCACCTTCCGAATCGCGTCGGTGAGCCCCGCCGGCGCGATGATCCATCCGATGCGCCAGCCGGTCACGCTGAAGGTCTTGGACGCGCCGCTGATGGTGACGGTGCGCTCGCGCATCCCGGGCAGCGTGGCGATCGGCACATGGTCGCCCTCGAAGCGAATATGCTCGTAGATCTCGTCGGTCACGGCCAGCGCATCGTATCGCCGGCACAGCTCGGCGATTCCGCCCAGCTCGGCGCGGCTCAGCACCCGGCCGGAGGGATTGCTCGGCGTGTTGACGATGATGGCCCGGGTCCGCGGCGAGAACGCGGCACCGAGGCGCTCGAGGTCGAGTGGCTGGCCAGGCTCGAGCGGCACGTACACCGGGCGCGCGTCGGCGAGGATGGTATCCGGCCCGTAGTTCTCGTAGAACGGCTCGAACACGATGACCTCGTCTCCCGGATCCACCACGGCGAGAAGAGTCGAGATCATCGCCTCGGTGGCTCCGCAGGTGACCGTGATCTCCCGCTCCGGATCGGCCGTGAGCCCGTACCAGCGCTCATACTTCCGGGCGATGGCCTCTCGCAGCGACTGAGCCCCCCAGGTGATGGCGTACTGATTGATGTCGTCCCGTATGGCCCGTGCCGCCGCCTCCTTGAGCATCTCGGGCGCGGCGAAGTTGGGAAACCCCTGCGCCAGGTTGATGGCCCGGTGCTCCTTCGCCAGGCGGCTCATGCCACGGATGACCGATTCGCGAAAGCCGTGGGTGCGGCGGGAGGGCACGGTGGGCTCCGATGGTGGTTTGGGGGAAGGTTAATACTGCGACGGTCGGACGGTCAGACGGTCGGACGGTCGGACGGTCAGACTAGCAGACGGTCAGACGGCCGGACGGTCAGATTTGGGTTTGACCCTACGGTACAGGCCCCAAACGAGCCTCCCCGTTTGATTGCGCATGCTGTCCAGTCGTTCCCAGTCCTTCGGTTCGCAAATTCCGATGTCACGAGCGAATTCGAGCAGATAGTGCAGCTCCGCCAGTGAGCCCAACGCGATATTCAGGAACCTCGCGAATTCCTTTCGGCCAAGCCTGGCCGCGCCTTCTGCAATGTTGGTCGGCACTGAGAGCGCAGCCCGCCTGGTTTGAGCCGACAAGCCATACAGTTCGCGCTTGGGCCAGTCTTGGGTGACCGCGAAGGTCTGGAGTGCCAACTGGTGAGCACTCTGCCAGGCTCTGAGCCGCTGATGAGCAAGCATCCCCCAAGCTACGTACGATTTCTCTGGCCGTCGTACCGTCGGATCACGCGAGTAGCTCGAAAATCCAGGCTTACCTGCCCGTCTGACCGTCTGACCGTCCGACCGTCTGACCGTCCGACCGTCCGACCGTCCGACCCGCTGGCCTAACCCTTGCCCCACCCACACGCCATGCCCTTCACCGACCTCCACAACCACCTGGTCCCCGGCGTCGACGACGGCGCGGCGACGGTGGCTGAATCGCTCGATGCGCTCCGGGCCCTGTACGCGGAGGGGGTGCGGACCCTGGTGGCGACCCCGCACCTGCTCTTGCCGCGTCTTGCCACGGA
>DATEJD010000484.1:0-11394 GCA_035278325.1 Gemmatimonadales bacterium
CGCGTTTCCATATCGCTCCTTTAACGCGTCACCCTGAGCGCAGCGAAGGGGCCATACCCTGACGCATGGCCCCTTCGCTGCGCTCAGGGTGACGCCTTCGCTGCGCTCAGGGTGACGCGCCGGTCCGGTGATCCCGAGCAACCGCCGCCGAGCTACAGCCCCAGCCGAACCCCCGCGCTCACCGCCCAGTTGTTCGTCGTCTTGGTATCGACGTTGACGGACGTCGCCTCCCGCGCGTCGAACTTGCCGATGTAGTCCTTCACCATGAGCTGCAGGCCGAGCCGCGGAGCGAGGGCGATATCGGCTCCGGCGCCGACGTTGTAGGCGAAGTTGGTCTCGTGGGTGGACGCAGGACCGACGTCGAACGACTGCCGAACGGCCCCCGCGCCGCCCTGGACGAACGGCGAGATCGGGAGACCCGCGGTGACCGGCACCCGCAGCCGAAGCGCCGCATCGTAGAGCAGCACCGAGCTACGGCCCACCGACAACCCGCCGATCAACGGGGCCCCGATCTCCAGGTTCGGCTGGGAATACGCCACGTTGCCCACCAGCGCGACCGCGCGGCCCAGGCCCAGCTGCGCCTCGGCTCCGTACACGGCGGAGCCGCCGTTTCGGAGGCTGGTGCCGAACGGGCCCGAAACGAGATTGCCGAACTTGATGTACCCGGCATAAGGAGTGAGCGCGAACGAGGCGCCCGACGAGCGCTGGGCCGCCAGCGGCGTCGTCAGGGCGAGGCCGGCAACGGTGCCGGCCAGAATCAGTTTACGAAACATCAGGACCTCCGCGTGGCTGGTGTGATTGCGCAACGGCGGAGGCTGAAGCACGCTCGATGCCAGAAAATGCAGCCTGCTAACCTGTTGCCCTGGCTCGATATGCGATCTTGGGGCGCGGGAGTTGTCCTCCACCCCGGACGGCTAGGCGACCCATCGGTCGAACGGGGTGGTCCGGCGGAGCGCCTCCGGGTGGGCCCGGAACCAGGACATGAGCAGGAGGATCTCGTCGATGGCCTCGAGCGGCAGTGGGCCTGAGGGCGCGCTCGGCCGGGCAGCCTCTTCGGCCACCACGGCCCGGAAGGCTTCCTGCTCGATCGGGGTCGAGGGGTAGGGGAAGGTCGCCTGCACGACTCCCTGCCGGACGACGTAGACTCGGTCGTCACCGAAGTCCCCCGGATCGCGATACACGAAGGTCAGGAGGTCGCGCGCGGAACGAGCCCGGCTGGTGGCCGCCAGGAGCCACTCGAGCTGCTCGAACTTCTCCCGCCACCGCGCTGCCACCTCGAATCGCGATTCCGCCGCCGCCGTCTGCATCGCCGTCACCACGCGATCGATGGGCTGGATCGTGCGGCCCTCCAGGAACGCCATCGCGGTGTCTACTCTCTCGCGATATGCGTGACGCGTGACGAAGCCGGCGCAGGGGCCGGTGCAGAACCCGAACTCGTGGCGCATGCACTTGGCCTGGCGGGGCTGGTCGAACAGGTCACCTTGGCCGGCGAAGACCGCGGGCATCTCCAGGGTGCAATCGCGGAGCCCCAGGAGATCGTTCAGGGTGCGCACCGCCTCGAGCGTCCGGCCGAGCGACCGGAACGGCCCGTAGCAGCAGGCATCGTTCTTCGCGACGGTGGCGCCCGCATACACGCGCGGGGCCACATCGTCCGAGATCTTGATGAGCACGGACCGTCGGGTCACGTTGCCCCGGTAGTTGAAATGCGGGCGGAACCTCCGGATCTGCCGCAGCTCGCCCAGATAGGCGGCGAATTCGCTGGGCACGTAGTCCCACGTGATGTTGCTCGCCGCGTAGAGGATCCGCGCCGCCTTGTCGTCGGGATACTCGGCCCGAAAGTAGGTCAGCAGCCGGGTGCGGAGCCGCTTGGCCTTGCCCACGTAGATCACGCGCCCCAGCGCATCGGTCATGCGATAGATGGCTGGACGGTTCTCGGCGAGGGCGCGAACGCGCTGACGAAGCTGGTCGAGGTCGGTGGAGGGCAGCGGGGCGGCCCGCTGCGCCCGGCGGGGGCGGCTCACGATTGGCAGCGGTGGCAGAACACGGTGATCCGGCCGTCGATCGCGTGGGTGCCGGCCAGGCGGGTACCGCAGCGCCGGCAGGGCTCGCCCTCGCGCTCGTAGACCAGGAGCTCGAGCTGGAAATTCCCCGGCTCACCGGTGCCGGTGCGGTAGTCGCGCACGGTGGTGCCGTTGGAGTCGATCGCGGCGCGCAGGATGCGCTGGATTTCCCGATGGAGGCGGCGGTGGTCATCGGGGGTGAGACGGCGGGCGGCCTTGGAGGGGTCGATCCCGGCCGCGAACAGGGCCTCGTTCGCGTAGATGTTGCCGACGCCGGCCAGATGGCCCTGGTCCATGATCACCTTCTTGATCGCCTGGCGCGACCCGCCCAGCGCCGCCCCGAGCCGCTCGGGCGTGAAGTCGGGGTCCAGCGGCTCGGGGCCGATCGCCTCGGTGTAGCGGCGCCAGCTCCTGTCATCGAGCAGCAGCAGCTTGCCGATGCGGCGGACGTCGCGGTACACCAGCTCGCGTCCGTCGTCGAGCGGAGCCCGCAACACCGCGTACCGCACCTCCTCCGGCTCGAGCGGCCGGTCATACACGATGAGCGAGCCGGTCATGCCCGGCTGGACCACCAGCCGCCGCTCGCCGAAGTTCAGCACGGCGTGCTTGGCCCGCCGAAAGACGGACTGCACGGTCGAGCCGGGCAGGTCCCGCAGCAGCCGGCGGCGGCTCACCCCCCGGAGGATGTCGTCGTGGCTCAGCGAGACTCGGCCGAGCGTACGGCCGACAAGGGCGGGGCGGATGTCGCGGACGATGGTTTCGACTTCGGGCAATTCTGGCATCGCTGCGAAAACTAAACTCGGCGCTCAGTCGGTCAGGCGTCGGGCCTCGCGCCAGCCGATGTCGCGCCGGAAGATCTTCCCCTCGAACTGGATGGCGTCGGCGGTCTCGCGGCTCAGTCGCTGCGCCTCGGCGAAGCTCGGCGCCACCGCGGTGACGTTGAGCACCCGGCCGCCTCCGGTGCGCAGGACGCCGTCGGCACCACGGGTGGTGCCCGCGTGGAACACGGTCACACCGGGCGGCAGGGCCGCTGGGATCCGGATCTCGGCGCCCTTCTCGGGCTGGTCGGGATAGCCGCGTGAGGCCAGCACCGTCGTCACCGAGGCCTCGTCCGTGCGCCGCCGGATGGGCCGAACGCCCTCGCCCCGCGCGACGCTCCACATGGTTTCGGTCAAACCACCCGAGAGCAGGGGCAGCACCACCTGGGTCTCCGGGTCGCCGAGGCGGCAGTTGAACTCCACGACCCATGGGGTTCCGGCGGCGTCGACCATGAGCCCGGCGTAGAGCACGCCGCTGAAAGGCGCCTGCCGCCGGCTCATCTCCTCGAGGGCCGGCTCGAGCACTTCGCGCCGCGCCCGCTCCAGCACCGCGGGGGTGGCCACCGCGACGGGACTGTAGGCGCCCATCCCGCCGGTGTTGGGGCCTGCGTCGCCTTCCAGCAGTCGCTTGTGATCCTGGGACACCGGCAGCAGCTCGAGATCTCGACCGTCGGTCACCGCCAGCACCGAGATCTCTTCCCCGACCAGAAAGCTCTCGATCACGACCGTGGCCCCGGCATCGCCGAAGGCGCGCTCGCCGAGCATGGCCCGCACCGCCTTGGCCGCTTCCGCGCGGGTGGCGCAGACCACGGCTCCCTTGCCGGCCGCGAGCCCCGAGGCCTTGACCACCAGCGGCTCGGCGTGCGCGTCGATGTAGGCGAGGGCGGCATCGAGCGCCTGGAAGGTGCGGCTGACCGCGGTTGGAATCCGCGCCGCTGCCATCACCTCCTTCGCGAACGCCTTCGAGGCCTCGATCTGCGCGGCCGCCGCGCTGGGGCCGAACACGGCCCGACCCTCGGCTCTGAGGCGGTCGGCCAGGCCGCGTGCCAGCGGCACCTCGGGTCCGATCACCGTGAGGTCGATGCCGTGCATGTCCGCGGCGTCGGCCAGGCGATCGAGGTCGTCCGCGGCGATGGCGAGGTTGGTGGCGAGCTCGGCGGTACCGGGGTTGCCCGGCGCGCAGAAGAGGTCGGCGTCGGGGTTCTCGCGGCGGAAGGCCCAGCACAGCGCGTGCTCGCGCCCTCCGCCGCCGACGACCAGGAGCCTCACGACTTCTGGGCGTTCCTGAACGCGTCGCGCGCGCGCTCGGCGGCGCGTTTGGCCGCGTCGGCCACCTGCACGGCGAGCTCGCGAGCCTCGCTCGCGTAGTAGCTGCCCGCCGCGCTCAGGTCCTCGCCCAGCGGGCGACCGGTGGTCTCGGGACCGCGGCGGGAATACTCCCCACGGACAATGCGATCGTAGTCACCATTCGTCACCCAGCGCTGCAGCTCGGCGGCCCGCACCGTGTGCATCGGATGGGTCAGGGCGAGCGTGCTCAGCAGCTTGTACACCACGTCGAGCCCTTCGCCGCTGGCGGCGTACTCGTGGGCTTGCTGCATGAACGCATCGACGTTGAGCTGTCCGGCAAAGCCCTCGCCGCGTCCGCCGCCGGCCATCTTCATGTCCACCCGCTGCGCGGCGACGATGTCCTGCGAGCCGAGCAGCCCGGCTCGATCGGCGGAGAGCTCGGACTTGCGCGACCACTCGAGGAAGGCGAGGCGAATCGGGAGCACGGCCAGCCCCGCCAGCGTGGGCAGCGCGCCGAGACTGATCAGGGCCAGGATCGCGGCGATGGTGCGGTAGAGCGCGTGGCCGCTCATCACGTGGCCGAGCTCGTGCGAGAGCAGCACGCGCAGCTCGTCGTCGTCGAGCAGCTCGATGGCCGCGGAGTGAATCACGATGAACGGCTGGTCGATCCCGTACGCGCCCGCGTTGAAGAACGGCGTCTGGGACACGTACAGCTCGGGCACCGTGGGCCAGTCGAACGTGGTGACGACTTCGTGGTGGAGGTGCCAGAGCGTGGGAAACTGGGCCGCCCCGGCCCGGATGGCGTTGCCCTGAAAGAGAAGCCGCACGCCCCGCTCGCCACCGAGCAGCGCGAGGGTCTTGCGGATGACCTCGTCCACTCCGGGGATGGCGCGGAGGGCCTGCAGGGCCGCGCGATCCGCCGGGTGCTCCCAGGAGACCGCCGAGATCTCCGGGAACGCGCGGCGAGGGCGCTGGGCTGGAAGGGTAGTGCTCATGGCCGGCTCGAGTTGGGGACGGGATGCCGTACGTGTCCGGCACCTTGAAGTTTCACTTTGCGACGTAGCTCCATGATTGGTTCACCACGGAAGCACGGAAGACACGGAGAACTGCAAGGACTTTGTGGGTGTGCTGTTCACCACCGCTTTCCTCCGTGTGCCTCCGTGTCTTCCGTGCTTCCGTGGTGAATTCTTCCGCCCGGAGCACGCGCTCATCGACCGCTCGCCGCGAACGCCTGCTCCAGGTCCTCGATCAGGTCGTCGGCATCTTCCACCCCGCAGCTCAGCCGGACCAGGCTGTCGGTCAGCCCCATCTCCCGCCGCATGGCCGGCGGCACCGACGCGTGCGTCATGCTGGCCGGGTGGCCGATCAGGCTTTCAACCCCGCCCAGCGACTCGGCGAGCGCGAAGATACGGGTGGCCTCGACGAAGCGGCGGGCCCGCGCGGGATCGCCCAGGTCGAGCGAGATCATCCCGCCGAACCCCGTCATCTGGCGGCAGGCCAGCTCGTGCTGCGGATGTGACGGCAGCCCCGGATAGTACAGGCGCTCGACGTCGCTGCGGCGGGAGAGCCACTCCGCCACCCGGCGGCCGTTGGCGTCGTGCTGCCGCATGCGGAGCGGGAGGGTCTTGATGCCGCGGAGCGCGAGCCAGCAGTCCATCGGTCCCGGCACCCCCCCGGCGGCATTCTGGATGAACCCGATGCGCTCGGCCAGATCGTCCCGCGCGGTCACCAGCAGGCCCCCGACCATGTCGCTGTGGCCATTCAGGTACTTGGTGGTGGAGTGCAGCACCACATCGGCGCCGAACTCGAGCGGCCGCTGGAAGAACGGCGTGGCGAAGGTGTTGTCCACCACGCTCAGGAGGCCGCGCGCCTGGGTCAGATCGCCGATGGCGGCGAGATCCACCAGGTTCATCATGGGGTTGGTGGGCGTCTCGCAGTACACCATGCGGGTGGCCGGCGTGAGCGCGCGCTCCACGTTGTCGACCTGCCGCATATCCACGAACGTGAACGACACCCCGAGCTGGGCGTACACCCGCTCCATCAGCCGGTGGGTGCCGCCGTACACGTTCTCGCCGCACACCACGTGATCGCCGCTCCGGAGCAGCTTGAGGAGCGCGTCGAGCGCGGCCAGGCCCGAGCCGAACGCGAATCCATGGCGGGCCCCTTCCAGCGCGGCGACGTTCCGCTCCAGGGCTTCGCGCGTCGGGTTCTGGGTGCGGGCATATTCGTAGCCCTTGTGTCGTCCCAGGCCCTCCTGCACGTAGGTGGAGGTCTGGTAGATCGGCGTCATCACCGCGCCGGCGAGGGGCTCGGGGACCTGGCCGGCGTGCACCGCGCGGGTGCCGAACCGGTGGTCGTGATCGTGGGGCAGAATGCGAGTCATCGCGGGGCCAGGGAGGTGTGGGTGCCGAAGCGTAATGTCAGGGCGCGCGCGGTTGTAGAGGGGGGCACGGCCCGGTTACCTTCGTGACGTGCAATCCCCTTCGCCCAACTCCGCTTCGGCACATTGCCTGGTGGTGGACGACGATGCTCAGGTGCGGCACACGCTCGCACGAGTCATCGAGGCCCACGGCCTGGCCGCCAAGGAAGCGTCCTCCGGCGCCGAGGCGCTGGCCATCCTCGAGCGTGACGGTGAGGTGCCGCTCGTCATCTCGGACATCTACATGCCCGAGATGGACGGCATCACCTTCATCCGGGAGGCGCTGCAGCGCTATCCCGACATGGCGATCGTGATGCTCACCGGCGTCGCGGAAGTGGCCACCGCCGTCGAGTGCCTCAAGCTCGGCGCGCTCGACTACATCTCCAAGCCGATGCTGGTCGAAGAGGTGCGGGCGCGGGTCGACAAGGCGCTCGAGAAGCGCCATCTGGTGCTGCAGAACCGGTTCTATCAGCAGCACCTCGAGAGCCGGGTGCGGGAGCTCGACCGGCGCAACAAGCAATCGCTCATCAACGGCGTGCAGATGCTGGTCCACGCCCTCGAGGCCAAGGACGCGTACACCAGCGGCCATTCCACCCGCGTCTCCCGCTACGCGGTCAAGACCGCGGTCCAGCTGGGCTACACCGGTGACCGCCTGGAGCAGATCAGGCTGGGCGGCGAGCTGCACGATATCGGCAAGATCGGCACCCGCGAAGACATTCTCAACAAGCCGGGGCCGCTCACGTCCGACGAGTTTCTGCACATCAAGGGACACGCCGCGCTGGGCGAGCGGATCCTGGCGCCGTTCATGTCCGAGTCGCCGAGCGTGCTCCGGATCGTCCGCTCGCACCATGAGCGGCTGGACGGCGCCGGCTTTCCCGACGGGCTCGCGGGCGACGCCATTCCCCACGAGGCTCGCATCGTGGCGGTGGTGGATGCGTTCGACGCGATGACCACCAACCGCGCCTATCATCCCTCGCGCAACCCGTCCGACGCGATCACTGAGCTCAAGCGGTGCGCCGGGACCCACTTCGACGCCGACGTCGTGGCCGCCTTCCTGCGCGCGTTTCCGGATCCCGCCGCTCTTCCCATCTCCGGCTGACCAACTCCCGAGTCCGTTTCGATGTCCGACACGCTCATGATCAGCGTTTCCGGAATCCGCGGCCATGTCGGCACGGATCTCACGCCAGAGCTCGTGGCGCGCTACGCCGCGGCGCTGGGGGCCTGGGTCCGGACGTCCACGGCGGGCCAGGCCGGCGGCGCGCCCCGAGGCACCGAGCGGCCTGCGGTGGTGCTGGGGCGGGATGCCCGCACCAGCGGCCCCATGTTCGCCCATGCGGCGATGGCCGGCTTCATGTCGGTCGGGGTCGACGTGATCGATGTGGGCGTGGTCCCTACTCCCACGGTGCAGCTGGCGGTCGAGCACCATCACGCCGGTGCCGGCCTGATCCTCACCGCCAGTCACAATCCGATCGAGTGGAACGCGCTCAAGTTCGTCGGGCCGGACGGGATCTTTCTGGATGCCGACGCCGGCGCGCGGGTCCGCGCGCTGGCGGACGCCGGCCCGCCGCGGCTGGGTTGGGACGGGCTCGGCACCGTGTGGGAGGACCGGGAGGCGGTGGCGCGGCACCTGGATGCCGTGCTCGCGCTGCCCATGATCGACGTCACCGCGATCCGGAAACGACGCTTCCATATTGCGCTCGATTGCGTTCACGGCGCTGGTGCCACCGCCATTCCGCCGTTGCTCGAACGGCTCGGCTGCCGCATGTCGGCCATCAATCTGGAGCCCGACGGGAGGTTCCCCCGGTCGCCCGAGCCGGTGCCGGAGAACCTGGGCGAGCTGGGCGAGCTGGTGCGCCGGTCGGGCGCTGATATCGGACTCGCGGTGGACCCGGATGTCGACCGGCTCGCTCTGGTCGACGAGCGCGGCCGGCCGATCGGCGAGGACTACACGCTGGCCTTCGCGGTGCGGGCTGTGTTGGATCGACGCAGCAGTGACGCACAAATCCCAACTGTGGTCGTGAACCTTTCGACCAGCCTGGTGGTTGAGGATGCGGCACGGGCGGGGGGAGCCAGGCTCGTCCGTGCGCCGGTAGGAGAGGCCAACGTCGCACGTACCATTCGAGACGAGCGCGCGGTCATCGGCGGCGAAGGGAACGGCGGGGTCATGCTGCCGGCCCTGCACATCGGACGCGACGCACCCCTGGGCGTGGCCTTGATCTTGCATCTTCTTGCCACGAATGGGGTAACGGTGTCGGACCTGGTCGCGGCTTCGCCCCGATACACCATCGTGAAGGCCAAGGGTCCCCGGGGAGCGGAGCTGGCCCCGATGTACGCCCGCCTGCGGTCGCGTTTCGCGGAAGCCCAGGCGGATGACCGAGACGGCCTCCGGCTGTCGTGGAAGGACCGGTGGCTGCACGTCCGGCCATCCGGCACCGAGCCGATCGTCCGGCTCATCGCGGAAGCACCGACCGAGTCGGATGCCGAAGCCCTGATCGCCACGGCTCGCGAACTCTTGCACTGAGGAACATGGGCTGATGTGCGGCATCGTGGGGTACATCGGACCGAGGCAGGCAGCCGGACTGCTGCTCGAGGGGCTGCGCCGCCTCGAATATCGCGGGTACGACTCATCCGGCATCGCCGTCGTGAACGGCACGGGCCTCAAGGTCATGAAGGCCGCCGGCAAGCTGAGCGTGCTGGAGCAGGAGCTGGAAGCCCAGATGCCCAGCGGCACCCTCGGCATCGGGCACACCCGCTGGGCCACCCACGGCGCGCCCACCACCCCGAACGCGCATCCGCACACCGACCAGAGCGGCCGCATCGCGGTCATCCACAACGGCATCATCGAGAACTCCACCGCCATCCGGAAGGCGCTCGAGGCCCGCGGACACAGCTTCAAGAGCGAGACCGACACCGAGGTGCTGGCGCACCTGGTGGGCGAGTTCTATCAGGGCAATCTCGAGGAGGCCGTCGCAGAGGCGTTGCGCGACGTGGACGGCGCCTACGGGCTCGCCTTCATCTCGGCCGACGAGCCGGGCGTGCTGGTGGCGGCCCGGAAGGGCTCGCCGCTCCTCGTAGGCGTGGGCGAGAACGAATGGTTCGTGGCCTCGGATGCCTCGCCGCTGCTGCAGTACACCCGCTCGGTGGTGTACCTGGACGACGGCGAGCTGGTGGTGCTCACCCGCGACGGCTACCGGGTGCGGAACCTCCAGACCACCCGCATCAGCAAGCCGGTCAACCAGATCGACTGGGACCTGGCGATGGTCGAGCGGAACGGCTACCCGCACTTCATGCTCAAGGAGATCTGCGAGCAGCCCGAGAGCCTGTGCAACACCCTCCGCGGCCACCTGCTCGACGACGAGGGCACCTCCCGCGTCAGCGGCCTCAACCTGACCGACGACGACTTCAAGCACATCGAGCGGATCGTCATCACCGCGTGCGGCACGTCCTGGCACTCGGCGCTCATCGGTGAGTACATGCTGGAGGAGATGGCCCGGATCCCGGTCGAGGTCGAGTACGCCTCGGAGTTCCGCTACAGCAACCCGGTGGTAGACCACCGGACCCTGGTCATCGGCATCTCGCAGAGCGGTGAGACCGCCGACACGCTGGCCGCCATACGCGAGGCCAAGCGCCGCGGCGCCCGCACGGTGGGGCTGGTGAACGTGGTGGGCTCGACGATCGCGCGCGAGGTCGACGGCGGCATCTACCTGCACGCCGGGCCCGAGGTGGGTGTCGCCAGCACCAAGGCGTTCACCAGCCAGGTGGCGGCCCTCGCGCTGGTGACGCTCCGGCTGGCCCGGCTCCGGAACCTGAGCATCCTGCAGGGGCGTCAGTTCATCGAGGCGCTGCGCCGGCTGCCGGAGCAGATCGCCGACATCCTCGAGCGCTCGAGCGAGATCGAGATCCTGGCCGACCGGTTCCTCAAGACCACGTCCAACGCCCTCTACCTCGGCCGAGGCGTGAACTTCCCGGTCGCCCTGGAAGGCGCGCTCAAGCTCAAGGAGATCTCCTACATCCACGCCGAGGGCTATCCCGCGGCCGAGATGAAGCACGGGCCCATCGCGCTGATCGACGAGAACATGCCGGTGGTGTTCATCGCCCCGCGCGACGCAGTGCACTCGAAGATCGTGTCCAACATCGAAGAGGTGAAGGCGCGGGGCGGCAAGGTCATCGCGCTCATCAACGAGGGCGACACCGAGATCGAGCGGCTGGCCGACGCCACTTTCGCGATCCCCGAGACGCTCGACATGCTGACGCCGATCCTGACCAGCATTCCGCTGCAGCTCCTGTCGTACTACGTCGCGGTGGCGCGGGGGTGCAACGTGGATCAGCCGAGGAACCTGGCCAAGTCGGTGACGGTGGAATAAACGGCGGGGGAAGGAGCTGAACTGTCGCGGCGCGCCGGTCTCCGGCGCGCCGCGATCGCGTTCAGGGCCTGGCGCTCGGGCGCTGGTCCGATTCGCCAGCAGCGCGGGCCAGCGGCGGCTCGGCGGGGATGGCCGCCGGTTCAGGCTCGGCGCGCCGGCGCCAGAAGCTGCGGAGCTCGTACAGGCCGCCAAGGACGGCCAGGATCAGCGTGCCGCCCAGCTGAATGAAGGACAGCGCGACGGCATCGGCCCCGGTGACGCCATACGGCTGCAGCAGGAGGATGAGCACGCCCTCCCGAGCGCCGAGGCCGGCGAAGGTGATCGGCAGCAAGAGGACCAGGGTATAGCAGGCCCGCGCCCAGGTGATCTCAGCCAGGCCTACCGGCGAGCCCAGCGCCTGCGCCCACACGAAGAACCCGACGCTTCCCACCAGCTGCACCGCCAGC
>DATEJD010000485.1:0-2741 GCA_035278325.1 Gemmatimonadales bacterium
CGCCACCGCGCTCGCGGCCCGGAACGCGGCCCTGCGCGGTGCGGGCGGATTGGGTCGCCACCTTCGCGGCGAGCTGCTGGTCCCGTGACGCGCGTCATCGAGGTGCCCGCCACGTTCGATGACCGGAGCTTCGAGCAGTTCGCCGCGGCGTTCGGACAGTGGCCCCCCGAGGAGAAGATCCTGGTCGATGCCCGGGGGGCGCAGTGGGCCTCGCCGTTCGGCCTGTTGGCCATGCTGACCGCCGGCCAGGCGCTGGCCGAGGCGCGCCGCGAGCGTCCGCTGTTCACCATACCCACCAGCGAGGAAGTCAAGCGCTACTGGGCGCGGGCGGGGTTCTTCAAGTACGCGGCCGAGCTGTTCGAGCTGCACGGCAAGCTGCCCAAGGTGACGGCGTCGGGCCCATCCGACGTGCTGCTCGACGTGACGCCGGTGCGGGCCACCGAGGACGTGCACGAGGTGGTCGAGAAGATCTCGCAGGGCGCCTCGCGGATTCTCCACGGCGAGCTGGGCCTCGAGATGAAGGCGACCCTGCGCTTCAGTATGGCGCTTTCGGAGGCGTGCCAGAATATTGTGGAGCACGCCGGCACGAGCGGTTGGGTGGCCGTGCAGGCGTACACCTTCCGCCGCCGTCTGGGCCGGCGGGTGGTGGTGATCGCGGTGAGCGACGCGGGGATCGGCTTTCGCCGCTCGCTCGAGAGCACCCACGCCAAGCGGTTCGGCGACCGCTGGGGCGACGGGGCGGCCCTCGAGGCAGCGCTGATCCAGGGCGTGAGCCGCTTTCGCGATCCGGGCCGCGGGCAGGGTCTCGCCTTCATCAAGCGCTTTCTGGATCAGTGGAAGGGCAAGATCTCGATCCGGAGCGGCACCGCGCGCCTCGCGATCGTGCCGCCGTGGGACGAGGACGTGCCCTTGAGCGATCATCTCTCGTTCTTCCCCGGAGCCCAGGTGCAGATCATCATCCCCTCGCAGGACGCCGAGACCCGATGATTCAGACCATTCGCCTCGGGACGCTCCTGCGCGAGACGGTCGCGTCGCCGTATCGCAACCTGGTCACCCGCCCGACCGGCGCGGCCATCCGGAACCGCATCCAAGCCGCCCTCGCCCACTCCGACTGCCACACCGCCCTGCTGGACTTCTCCGACATCGAGCTGCTCGACCTGAGCTGCGCCGACGAGGTGGTGGCCAAGCTGCTGCTCGATGCCGGCGAGCGCGGCGTCGGGTTCGTGGTGCTGATCGGGCTGCGCGAGGACCAGCACGAGGCGATCGAGCACGTACTCACCACCCACCGACTGGCCGTGGCCGCGGTGCCGGGCGGCGAGCATCCCGCGCCGCGGCTCCTCGGCTGGGTCTCGGCCGATGCGCGAGCGGCCTTCGCCTTCCTGTGCGAGCGCGGCGCCCTCCTCGCCGCCGAGCTGGCGGGCGCCCTCGACTGGCCGGCCGCCCGCGCCGAAGAGGCGCTCGAGGCGCTGGCGGTGCACCGGCTGGTTCAAACCGACGGCGAGCGCTATCAGCCGCTCCCCATCGGATGAGCACCCGTCGCTTCGGGCTGTCCACCACGGCCATCCATGGCGTCCCGCAGCGTCGGCCCGACTGGGCGCCAGTCGCGCCTTCGATCCAGCAGAGCAGCACCTTCACCGCACCGGTCGGCAGCGACGAGGACATTCTCTACAGCCGCTACGGCAACAATCCCAATCAGGTCCAGATCGCGAGGAAGTACGCCCTGCTTGAGGGCGCCGAGGACGCGATCTTCCTGGCGAGCGGGATGGGCGCCACGGCTCTGGCGCACCTCGCCGTACTCCGCCCCGGCGACCATCTCATCAGCAGCAACTGGATCTACGGCGGAACCCAGCACTTGTTCGACGCGGAGCTTGGCCGGCTGGGCATCGACATTACCTACGTCCGGCCCGACCAGCCGAGGCTGTGGCGCCGCTCGGTGCGAAAGGCCACCCGCGCCATCTTCATCGAGACGCCGACCAACCCGCTCATGCGCGTGGTGGACATGGCGCCGGTGGCTCATGTCGCGCGGGAGTTCGGGCTGGCGCTGCTGGTGGATGCCACCTTCGCCAGCCCGTTCAACTTCCGCCCCCTCGAGCACGGCGCGGACATCGCCATCACGAGCGCGACCAAGTACCTCAACGGCCACAGCGACGTGATCGCCGGTGCCGTGGCCGGCTCGACCTCGTTCGTGGAAGAGGTCAACCGCCTGATGCGGCTCTGGGGCCAGGCCATCGATCCGCACGCGGCCTGGCTGGTGGACCGCGGCATGCGGACGCTCGCGCTCCGCATGGAACGCCACAACGCCAACGGCATGGCCGTGGCCGCCTGGGCCGAGTCCCACCCGGCGGTGGCGCGGGTGCACTATCCCGGCCTCGCCTCGCACCCGGACCACGCGCATGCCAAGACCGTGCTGGACGGGTTCGGAGGGATGGTCGGGCTCGAGCTGGCCGGCGGACCCAGGGCCGCCGAGCGCCTGCTCAAGCGGCTCAAGCTGGTGACCCACGCGCCGAGCCTCGCGGGCGTCGAGACCCTGGTGAGCGAGCCGCGCTACACCTCACACAAGGGCATCTCGGCCTCGGACCGTGCCGCGCTCGGGATCCCGGACGGATTTCTGCGGCTGAGCTGCGGAATCGAGGACGCGGAGGACATCATCGGGGATCTGCAGCAGGCGCTCGAACGGTGAGCGGTGAGCGGGGTCACCCTGAGCGCAGCGAAGGGGGCATGCGTTCGGGTATGCCCCCTTC
>DATEJD010000486.1:0-12829 GCA_035278325.1 Gemmatimonadales bacterium
CGAGGGACCTCCTTAGCGGGTTCGGACACCCGCGGAGAAGGTCCCTCGCTGCGCTCGGGATGAGGCCCCGACGCGTTCCCGCCCTATCGCCCTATCGCCCTATCGCCCGACCCAACGCCCCGTCCAGCACCTCCAGCGTGAAGTCCACGTCCGCCGCGGTAATGCACATCGGCGGCTTGATCCGGAGCGTGTTCCCGAACAGGCCGCCCTTCCCGACCAGGACGCCCATCTCCCGCATGGCTTCCCACACGGCCAACGTCTCCTGCACCGCCGGCTCCTTGGTCTCGCGGTCGCGGACCAGCTCGCATCCGAGCATCAGGCCCTTGCCGCGCACGTCGCCGATGAGGCGATGACGGGTCTGCAGCTCCTTCAGGCCGGCCTTGAGGCGTCCGCCGATCACGCGGGAGTTCTCCTGCAGTCCCTCCTCGTCGATGATGTCGAGGACGGCCAGGCCGGCCGCCATCGATACCGGATTGCCGCCGAAGGTATTGAAGTGGATCCGCTGAGTAAGCGACTCGGCGATCTCCCGGCGGGTGGTCACCGCCGCGAGCGGCCAGCCGTTCCCGATGCCCTTGGCCATGGTGACGATGTCGGGCACCACGCCCGAGTGCTGGAAGCCCCAATAGTGCTCGCCGGTGCGGCCGAAGCCGGTCTGGACCTCATCGGCGATGCACAGACCGCCGTGCTCGCGCGCGACGGCGTAGGCCTCGCGCAGGTAGTTGGCCGCGCCGTGCGTGGCGCCGCCCACGCCCTGAATCGGCTCGGCAATGAAGGCGGCGATCTTTCCCGGCGTGGAGTAGCGGATCAGGTCCCGGATGTCCTCCGCGCTCTTGTGCGCGATCTCCTCGGGCGTGCCGGTGAACGGGCTCCGGTACGGGTCGGGGTTGATGGCATGGTGGATGCCGAGATTGGGCTGCTGGGGAAACTTCCAGGTGTGGTGCGAGGTGAGCGCCATGGTCGAGGGCGAGCCGCCATGGTATCCGTTCCGCACCCCGACGATGTCGTTGTTGCCGGTGTAGGCCCGCGCCATGAGCGCGGCCAGATCGTTGGCCTCGCTCCCGCTGTTCACGAAGTAGGTGACGTCGAGACCGGGCGGCATCTTTCCCGCCAGCCGTCTGGCCATGAGCGGGAAGTTCGGGTGGAGGTAGATCGTGGTGGTGTGCTGGATCGCGTCGATCTGGGCCTTGATCCGCTCCACGAACTTGGGATGCGAGTGGCCGCAGGATACCGTCACGATACCCGCGAACATGTCCAGGTACCGCCGCCCCGTCTCGTCGTAGAGGTACTGCATGAACCCCTCGACCAGCATGAGCGGCTCGCGATAGTACAGGAAGGTGCTCGGGTGGCAGTACTGCCGCCGCATCGCGAGCACGTCCGCCTTGGACGGGCCGCGGTACGGGCGCGGCGTGTGGTCGCTCGGCGGCATGACCGGTCGAGCGGGCGCGGTCAGGGTCACGGCTTGCTCCTTGGGAGGGACGCTACTTCGCCATCCAGTTGGTCCCGGCCTCGCGGTTCCACTTGGTGGTGATCTTCTTGGCCTTGGTCCAGAACTCGATCGAGCTTCGGCCGGTGATGTCGCCGACGCCGAACTTGGATTCGTTCCAGCCCCCGAACGGGAACGGCTCGCGTGGCACGGGCACGCCGACGTTCACGCCCACCATGCCGGCGCTGGCGCGCTCCATCACCCGCCGGGCCAGGCCGCCGCTCTCGGTGAAGATGGAGGCCGCGTTGCCGTAGGGCGAGGCGTTCTCGACCGTGATGGCCTCGTCGAGATCGCGCGCCCGCACGATGGCCAGCACGGGCCCGAATACCTCCTCCTGCGCGATCCGCATCTCCGGGCGTACGTAGTCGATGACCGTGGGGCCTACCCAGAACCCGCCCTCGCGCCCAGGCACGGTCGGGTTCCGCCCATCCACGATGACCTTGGCACCGGCCTGCTCGGCCTCGCCGATGGCGCGCTCGATCCGCTCCTTGGCCTGGCGGGTGATGACTGGACCGACGTCCCGGCCGGCCGCCATCGTCCGCGCCTGGGCGGCGAGACGGTCGACGATGTGATCGGTGGCGGACACCGCCACCATGACCGACGCCGCCATGCAGCGCTGGCCGGTGCAGCCGCTCATCGCGGCGAGCACCCCGCCGGCCGCCATCTCGGGATCGGCATCGGGCATCACGATGACGTGGTTCTTGGCGCCGCCGAGGGCCAGCACGCGCTTGAGAGCCGTGGTGCCGCGCCGGTACACCTCCTTGGCCACCGCCGTCGACCCGACGAAGCTCACCGCCTCGATGCCGGGGTGATCGAGAATCGCCTCCGCGGCCTCCCGCCCACCGTGCACGATGTTGAGGATCCCGTCCGGAAGCCCGGCCTCCTTGAGCAGCAACGCGATGCGCCCGGCGCTCAGCGGGACCTGCTCCGACGGCTTCATGATGAACGCGTTCCCCAGTGCGATGGCGTTGGTGAACGACCAGTGCGGGACCATCGACGGGAAGTTGAACGGATTGATGGAGGCGACCACGCCGAGCGAATGCCGCTCGAGCCGGCACTCGACCCCCCGGCTCACCTCCATCACTTCACCGACGGCGATCTGCGGCAGCGAGCAGGCGAATTCGGTGAGCTCGATAGCCTTGAGGATCTCCGCCTCGGCTTCGCTCCGGATCTTGCCGTGCTCTTCAGTGATCAGCTCACCCAGCTCGACCAGGTCGCGCTCGAGCAGCGCCTTGTAGCGGTAGAAGACCTGCACCCGCTCCTTGATCGGCGTCGCCGCCCACGCCGGCCACGCACGTCGCGCGGCCTGAACCGCCTGCTCCACTTCGGCGGCACCGCCGAGGGGCACCCGGCTGATGGTCGCGCCGGTGGAAGGATTCACCACGTCGAGGAAACGAGGCCCACCGGCCACCTGCTGGCCGCCGATCCAGTGCTGAACGTCGGGATACGCGCGAGGGGCCCCGCGATCCTGAGTGAGGGCGGCTCTAACGTCAAGGGAGGTCACGGCTTCACCCCGGTCGGGTAAGGAGGAGGCGCTGCGAGGCGTCGGAGGAGTCTGCCGGGCGGAGGAGGGAATGTCAATGAGGGCGATAGGGCGTTTGGGGACGATAGGGCGATAGGGCGTGTGGGGACGATAGGGCGATAGGACGATAAGGCGATAGGGGGTCTGCGAGCGGCGTTCCTCATCCCGAGCGCAGCGAGGGATGAGGGGCCCGACGCGTTCCCCACCTATCGCCCTATCGCCCTCTCGTCTTATCGCCCCTATCGGCCTATTCCGTTCGCCTATCGACCTATTCCGTCTACTTCCGCACCGCGAACGTCTTCGCATCCGCCGAATCACCGTTCAGGTACACCGTGACGAGATAGGTGCCCGGCTTCCACCCCTTGGCCGGGGCCAGGTGAAACTCCTTGTTCGTGGTGTCGCCCGCGGCGATCGGCGTCGCTGTCGAGTCGAGCGTCTTGCCGGTCTGCGCCAGCCAGCGGGCGGACAGCTTCCCCGCGGCCGGCGCGCCGAGCACGCCGACCGAGACGTAGACCGTGTCCTGGGGCGCGAACTGGAAGGTCGGCTCGGCGATCCGGTTCTCGGCGCCGAGCCGCTTGCCAATCATCACGATGCCAAGCCGCTGCGGGCCGCTCCGGGCCGCATGTGCCGCGGAGTCCGCCGCACGCGCGGCGGTGTCCACCGTCGCCGATTCGGTGCCGCGTTCGCGAGAGCTGCCGCTGCACGCGATCAGCGCGACGGCAGCGGTGACAGCCGGCAGATGCCTCCAAGCGATCCCCATGATCTGGCCTCCCGTGAGCGTCTGGTGCGACCGGCCGCGCGCCGGCGCGAGCCACACTAGGTGGCGCCACACCCGGTGCGATCGCAGTGACCGGGGTCACCCGTGCCAGGGAGCGCTGGAAATCCGTCGCCAACGAAAAAGGGCCCGCGCCGCCGTGTGTCGCGACGCGGGCCCCTGCATTCACCCGCGCGGTCCATTTGGCCTCCGCGGTCTACCTGGCCTTGGCCATCCCGAGGAGGCGCTTCCACTGTTCCGCCGGGACCGGAACCACGCTGAGGCGGGACATGCGGACCAACCCCAGATCGGCGAAGGCCGGATTGGCCTTGACCTCGGCCAGCGTAACCGGGCGCGGGAGCCGGTCGCCGGCTTCTACATCAACCACGAACAGCTTTGCATCCTCGGCCTTGGGATCGGGATAGGGATCCGAGATGACGCGGGCCAGGCCGACCAGGGCCTTCTCGTCGCCGGAGTGATAGATGAGGAGCTGGTCGCCCTTGGCCATGCTCCGGATATGCTTGAGCGCGAGCGCGTTCGAGACGCCGTCCCACACCGTCCGCCGGTCGCGCGCGAGCTGGTCGAACGCGTAGGTGTCGGCGTCGGTCTTGAGAATCCAGTAGTTGGCCACTATTTGATCTCGAAGTCCTGGCTGCCGGCCGGCGCCCCGTCGACCGCCACCTCGAACTTGTACTTGCCCACCGGCCAGGGCCCCTTCTTGGAGATGTGGAACTCGGTGGCGCTCGGCCCCGTCGGCGCGATCGACTCCGACTGCTCTTTCACCGTCTGTCCGTCCTGGAAGGTCCACTTGGCCGTGAGCGTCTTGCTGGGGGCCGCGCCCTCGGTGGCCACCGAGGCGTAGATGGTGTCCTTCCGGCCGAACGTGGTAGTCGGCGCCGTGACCTTCTTGCCCGCGTCGACGGCCTTGCCCAGCTGGATGCCTTGTACCGCGAAGGCCGGCGGCGCGGGCGCCGGGGCCGGCTCGGCGGACTGCGCCGGCGGTGGCGGTGGCTCCTTCTTCTTGCACGAGGCCGTCCCGATCACGACGAGTCCGAGACCAGCGGCCCACGCGATCCTGCGAGACCAGATCATGAGAGGACTCCTTGACGGTCAGGCGTCGGGAATCGTGATGGTCTGACCGGGGTAGATGAGATCGGGATTCTTGATCGTGTCCTTGTTGGCTTCGTAGATCTTCTTCCACTGACTGGCGTTGCCGTAGAACTGCTTGGCGATCTTCGACAGACTATCGCCCTTCACCACGGTGTAGCTCTGGCCGCTGGACGGCGCTGGCGCGGTCGAGGAGCTGCCGCCTTCGACGTCGCTGAAATCGGCCTTCGGCTGCTTGTCGTCTGGCATCGTGCCTCCACGAACGGGTCATGCAAACTCCTCCCCACCCCTCCCTGCTACACTATACATCGGTCCGGGGTCGCTCCCCAGCCCGGCGCGGCCTGGCGGCGGCCAGATTGTCCGCTCGATATCGACGCATAGCGTGAGTCGCGCTCCGTGGCTCGGCTCTGACCGGGGCGGTGGTGTAGCCGCGAAGCTGCGACGCGGGCGGTGCACAGGTTGATTCGTGGGCGGGGCTGCGGGGTGGGCTGGTCCGGCCGGGAGTAGTAGGCCCGAGAGTATGGCTCAGTTGCTGGGCGAGTCCCTCCGCTCGATCTCGGTCACGCCTTTCACCTTCCGCACTGCCTTCATCACCTTGCCCAGGTGCGGGAGGTTGTCCACCTCGACGAAGATCGTGCCGAACACGGACCCGTCCTTGGTGTGGAGGTCGGCCCCGCGGATGTTGGTGCCGGTCTGGCTCACGGCCTCCATGATGTCGGCGTAGAGGCCGCGCCGGTCTTCGCCACTGACGGCCAGCCGCACCGCGAAGGACTCGCCCGCCGTCTCCTGCCAGTCGATGTCCACTCGCCGCTCTTCGGCCGCGAGCGTGAGCAGGTTGGGGCAGTCGGAGCGGTGAATGGAGATGCCCCGGCCCTGGGTGACGTACCCGACCACCGAGTCGCCCGGCACCGGCTGGCAGCACTGGGCGTAGCGCACCATCAGCCCGTCCACGCCCTGAATCTTGATCCCCCGTCCGAGGCGGATCCGGTCGATCACGCGCCCGAAGACGGTGGCCTTGGGCTCCGGGATCTCATCCGAGCCCAGATCGGGATACAGCGCCCGGATGACCTGGCCGATGTTCACGTCTCCCCGCCCGACCGCGATCTCGAGCCCGCGGCCGTCGGCCAGCGACAGGGTGGCCGCCGCCTTGGCCAGCCGCGCATCGTCGGGCGGCTCGAGCCGGCGCTTCCGCACCTCACGGGCCAGGATCTCCCGGCCGAGACTCAGGCTGACCGTCTCCTCCTCGTGATTGACCCACTGCTTGATCTTGTGCCGCGCGCGCGCCGTACGGACATGGCTCAGCCAGTCCCGGCTCGGCTTGGCGGCGGTACTGGTGAGGATCTCGACCGTGTCGCCGCTCTTGAGCTCCCGATGGAGCGGCGCGATGCGCCCATTGATCTTGGCGCCCTGGCACTTGAGGCCCACTTCGGTGTGCACGTGGAACGCGAAGTCGATCGGCGTGGACCCCTTGGGCAGCCGCTTCACGTCGCCCTGGGGCGTGAACACGAAGATCTCGTCCTGATACAGGTCGATCTTCAGGAACTCGAGGAACTCCTCCGGGCTGTGCGTATCCTGCTGCAGCTCGAGCAGCTGGCGGAACCAGCCGAGATGGTGGTCGAGCTCGTCGGGCTTGCCGTCGCTCTTGTAGAGCCAGTGCGCCGCGATGCCGAACTCGGCCGTGCGGTGCATCTCCTGCGTGCGGATCTGCACCTCGAAGAGCTGTCCGCCGGGACCGAAGATGGTGGTGTGGAGCGACTGGTAGGCGTTCGACTTGGGGCTCGCGATGTAGTCCTTGATGCGCTCCTGGATGGGGGTCCAGTTGTGGTGGATGATCCCCAGCACGTGGTAGCACTCCGGGACCGAGCGCACGATGACCCGGATGGCCATGAGATCGTAGATCTCCTCGAAGCCCTTGTTCCGCTTCCGCATTTTCTGGAAGATGGACCACAGGTGCTTGGGCCGCCCGGTGACCTCGAAGCCCTCGATGCCCGCCCGCTTGAGCTCGTACTCGAGGGGCGTGCGGAGCTTGAGGATGGTCTGCTCGCGCTGAGCCCGCTTGGAGGCCACCTGATTCACCAGGTCGCGATACTCGTCGGGCTCGAGGAACTTGAACGCGAGGTCTTCGAGCTCGGCCTTCATTCCGGCCATGCCGAACCGGTGGGCCAGCGGCGCGTAGATCTCCCGGGTCTCGAGCGCGATGCGGCTCCGCCGCTCGGGCGGCAGGTGCTCCAGCGTGCGCATGTTGTGGAGCCGGTCGCCCAGCTTGATGATGATGACGCGGGCGTCCTTGGCGATCGAGAGCAGCAGCTTGCGGTAGTTCTCGACCTGCTCCTCCGCCGAGGAGCGGAAGGTCAGGCTCGAGATCTTGGTGAGCCCGTCGACGATGCCCGCGATTTCCCCGCCGAACTCCTTCGCGATGTCCTCGGTGCGGACGTCGGAGTCTTCGACCACGTCGTGCAGCAGGGCGGCCGCGATGGTGGTGCTGTCGAGCAGCTGCTCGGCCAGGATCAGCGCCACCGCGATGCTGTGGGAGACGAAATCCTCGCCCGACATCCGCTTCTGCCCGCGATGGGCGGACGCGCTGAAGCGGAGCGCCCGGTCGATCAGATCGAGATCGAGCCGATCGGCATGGCGCTCGAGAATCGCCCGGAGGTCCGGGGCGAGGTCGGGCAAGGTGCCGGTCACAGCAGGCCGGCGCAGGCGAAGCTCACGAAGCGATCTCCCGCGATGATGACATGGTCGTACAACGGCAGGTCGAGCAGGCGACCCGCGGCGGCGAGCTGCTGCGTGACCGCCCGGTCTTCAGCCGAGGGGGTCGGGTCGCCGCTCGGGTGATTGTGCACGACGATGATCCCCGCCGCGGCCTCCGCGATCGCGGCGCGGAACACCTCTCGAGGATGCACCAGGGAACTGTTGAGCAACCCGCGGGTGACCAGCACCTCGCGCAACACCTGACTCTGACTGTCCAGCGCGAGGAGATGGAACTCCTCGACCTGCAGGTCCCGCAACCTGCCACGAAACAGCCGGGCGACATCGTCGGGTTCCCGGATCCGGACCACCGGCGGCCGCTTTTCGCGTGCCAGCCGAGCACCCAGCTCGAAGGCGGCGAGCAACCTGGCCGCCTTGGTGGGACCGACGCCGGGCATCTGGAGCAGCTCCCCGCGGGGCCGACTGGCCAGCCGCCGGAGCGACCCTTCGCCGACCTCCAGCAGCCGCCTCGAGACCTCGAGGACGCTGGCGGTGGCATCGCCCGTTCCTATCAGGATGGCAACAAGTTCGGCGGTCGTCAACGCGGCGGGGCCGAGAGCCCAGAGCCGCTCCCGCGGGCGATCATCCGCGGGGAGGTTGGCTGGCGAGGGGAACATCCCCCATGGTAGCGCCTGAGCCGCGGCGTGCGGTGCCAATATCCTGCTGCAGCACAGGAATTTACGCCCGATTCGCCCGCTCAGCCCCGCTGCCGTCGAAGGGCCTGGGCCAGCCCGGCCGCGGTGGCGAATCGCTCCTCCGGCTGTTTGGCCAGGGCTCGGGGACGAAGCCTCGCCTTACCGATGGATCTACTTCTTGACCACAAACACCTTGGTATCGGCCGAGTCGTTCCCCAGGAACACGACCACCTTGTACGTGCCCACCTTGAGCCCTTTCGGCTGCGAGAGCTGGAAGGCGGCGTTCTGGCCGGCCGCCGGAATGGGCTCGGAGGACTGCTGCAGTACCTCGCCGGTCTGCGACCGCCAGGCGGCCGTCAGATGATCGGCACCGGTCGACCCGCTGGTGCCGACCGAGACGTAGACGGTCTCCGCCGGGGCGAACTGAAAGGTGGGCTCGGTGATGTGCTTGCCGGCGCCGATCCGCTTTCCGATCATGACATTCGAGACCTTGAGCTCGACGGGTTTGGCCGCCGCTGAATCGGCCATGCCGGCGTGGGTGCCGGGATCGTCCTTCGAGCCGCCGCACGCGAGGAGCGCCGGAAGCAGCAGCACGGGCGCGCCAGTGAGGAGCAGGTGGGCCATGGAGCCCTCCGTTCGCGCTGTGTGTGGGGTACCGGACACGATGCGGCCCCCCGCCGACGCTGTCAACGGAGGGCCACCCGACCGGCTGAGCTCGAGGGCGAACCCGCTAGCGCCCCGCCCCGTGGCACTTCTTGTATTTCTTACCCGACCCGCAGGGACACGGATCGTTGCGCCCCACCTCGGGCACCGCCGTCGTGCTGCCTCCCACCGGCCCGAGCGAGCTGCTGACGGCCGGTGCCGGCCCCCTCGGCACCGAGGGCACGGTCGGCGGCACCCGGGGCGGCGGCCCCATGAACAGGTCGTCGGCGCCACTGGTGGGGGCGGACGGGTGGACCGCGGCGGCCGGCGGAGGCGGCGGGGGCGCGGCCCGAGGCGGCTCCGGCCGATCCGCGCTCACCTGGATCTTGAGAAACCGCTCGGTGAACGTCGACTGGATGTCGTGCATGAGGTCCTGGAACATCTCGAAGGCCTCACGCTTGTACTCGACCAGTGGATCCTTCTGGCCCCAGGCCCGGTACTGAATCGCGTTGCGGAGCTGGTCCAGGTCGTACAGGTGGTCCTTCCACCGCTCGTCGAGCACGTTGAGCATCACCTGCGACAGGACCTGGGCGTCCACATCGGGAATTCCGATCGAGCGTCCGAACTCCGACAGGTACTCGATCTTCCGGCGGAAGGTCTCCTCGCCCTCCGCCTTGCTGCGCTCCACCATGGACTCGATGCTGGGCGTGGCCTCGGCGTCGGTGAGTGCATCCACCGTGACCAGGTACTGGAGCATCAGCGACTCGCGGAGGCCGCCCCGGTCCCACTCCTCGGGGTGCTCCGCCGTGGCGAGGAACTGGGTCACCGCCCGCTCCAAGGCTGCCTCGATCATCCGTCGCGCCTCGGCCTTGAGCTCCTCGCCCCGCTCGAGCGCGAACAGCCGCAGCGAGTAGATCACCTCGCGCTGCTGGTTCATCACGTCGTCGTACTCGAGCAGCCGCTTCCGGCTCTGGAAGTTCTGCAGCTCGACCCGCTTCTGGGCCTGCTCGATGGCCCGGGTGACCAGACCGCCCGTGATGACCTCGCCCTCCTCGGCCCCGCTCTTGTCCATCCAGCGCGCGATCCGGTCGGACCCGAACAGGCGCATCAGGTCGTCCTCGAGCGAGAGGAAGAACACGCTCTGGCCCGGATCGCCCTGGCGGCCGGAGCGGCCGCGGAGCTGCCGGTCGATGCGGCGCGACTCGTGCCGCTCGGTGCCGACGATCTGGAGCCCCGCCTCGGGCTGCGCGAGATCGAGCGCCTTGTCCAGCTTGATGTCGGTGCCGCGGCCGGCCATGTTGGTGGCGATCGTGATCGCCCCCTTCTGCCCCGCCCCGGCCACGATCTCCGCCTCGCGCTGGTGATACTTCGCGTTCAGCACCTCGTGCTTGAGCCCGCGCCGCTTGAGCTGCCGCGAGAGGGTCTCCGACACGTCCACGTTCACCGTGCCGATCAGGATCGGCCACTCGAGCGCGTGGAGCCGCTCGACCTCGGCGATGATGGCGTCGTGCTTCTCTTTCCGGGTCTTGTAGATCCGGTCGGCCTGGTCGTTGCGGCGGATCGGGCGGTTGGTGGGGATGACGCTGACTTCGAGCCCGTAGATCTGATAGAACTCGGTCTCTTCGGTCTCGGCGGTGCCGGTCATGCCCGCCAGCTTCTCGTACATCCGGAAGTAGTTCTGAATGGTGATGGTGGCGAAGGTCTGGGTCTCGCCCTTCACCTGCACCTGCTCCTTGGCCTCCACCGCCTGGTGCAGCCCGTCGGCCCAGCGCCGCCCCGCCATGATGCGGCCGGTGAACTCGTCCACGATCAGCACCTGGCCATCCTGCACCAGGTAGTCGACTTCCTTCTCGTACAGCACGTGCGCCTGGAGCAGCTTGTGGATGATGTGGAGCTTCTCGCTCTTGAGCGCGTACTCCGCCTCCACCTTCCGGCGGTGCTCCAGCCGGTCGTGCGACGACAGGTCGGGGTCGTGATCGATCCGGTGAATGACCTCCGAGATGTCCGGGACGATGAAGAGCTCCGGGTCGTTGGGCGACATCGCCTCCGCGCCCTTGTCGGTGAGGTGCACCGAGTGACCCTTCTCGTCCAGCACGAAGTAGAGCGTGTCCTCGAGGTCCCGCATCCGCTGCTGCTTGATGGGCAGCTTCCGGTCGGCGATGGCGTCGAGCTCCATCCGCTGCACCAGCTGCTTGATTCCCGGCTCGTTCAGCATCTTGAGCAGCCGCTTGTTCTTCGGCATGCCGAGCTGGGCCTGGTACAGCTTGAGCGCCGCTTCCTGCCGGGTCTTGTCGTCCTCGAGCAGCTTTTCCGCCTCGGCCAGCAGCGTGTTGGCCACGCCGGTCTGCTTCCGCACCAGCTCGGCCACCTGGCGGTTGAACTGGGCGTACTTGTCGTCCGACTCGTTGCCCACCGGCCCCGAGATGATGAGCGGGGTGCGCGCCTCGTCGATCAGGATCGAGTCCACCTCGTCGATGATCGCGTAGACGTGCTCGCGCTGGACCCGCTGCTCCAGCGAGAACACCATGTTGTCGCGGAGATAATCGAAGCCGAACTCGTTGTTGGTGCCGTAGGTGATGTCGGCCAGGTAGGCCGCACGGCGCTCGGGCGAGGAGGGCTCGGTGTCATCCAGGCAGGCGACGGTGAGGCCGAGGTACTTGAAGACGTGGCCCATCCACTGCGAGTCACGCCGAGCCAGGTAGTTGTTGACCGTGACGAGGTGCGCGCCGCGCCCGGTCAGCGCGTTGAGGTAGAGCGGGAGGGTGGCCACGAGGGTCTTGCCCTCGCCGGTGGCCATCTCGGCGATCTTGCCCTGGTGCAGCACGATGCCGCCGATGAGCTGAACATCGTACGGCACCATGTCCCAGGTGAGCTCGTGGCCGGTGACCTGGACCGTGGTGCCGAGCAGCCGGCGGCAGGTCTCCCGGACCGTGGCATAGGCCTCCGGGAGCAGCTCATCGAGGGTCTCGGCCAGGGTCTTCTTGTACTTCACCTCCAGCTCGTGGGCACGCTGCTCCAGCCGCCCGCGCTCCTCGGGGTCGGCGCAGGCGTGCTTGGCCGCGCGGACCTCGTCGAGCTCGGTCTTGATGGCGGAGGTCTGCTCGGCCAGCCGGGCGCGGAACTTTGCCGTCTGGGCCTTGAGCTCCTCTTCGGTGAGCGCGCCGAGCCGCTCTTCCTCGGCATGGATGGCGTTCAGGACCGGCTGAATTCGGCGCCGTTCCCGGTCGAACCGGGTCCCGAAGACCGCGGTCATCAGATTCTTGATCATTCTGGGTCCAAATATAAGCGGTGCCGGACCATATACTCGGCCACGGCGTCAGGGACCCAGTAGCGGACTGGGAGCCCGGCCTGGGCGCGGCGGCGGATCTCGGTGGCCGAGATGTCCACCGCGGGCACCTCGATCGAGCGGGCCACCAACGGCGACGTCGGGACCGGGGTTCCCGGCCGGCCGAAGACCACGATCCGGGCTAGCCTGGGAAGCTGGTCGGCCCGGTGCCACGCGGAAAGCTCGGCGGCGGCATCGGCCCCCAGGAGCAGGGTGAGTTGGGCGTCTGGTTCCCGGGCCTGGACGGCCTCGAGGGTGTCGACCGTGTACGAGGGCCCCGGCCGGTCGAGCTCGGCTCGCTCCACCGCGAACCCAGGGCTGCCGGCAATGGCGAGCTCGAGCATCACCGCGCGGTCTCCGGCGGGGGCGACGTGCCGGCCCCGCTTGAAGGGCTGCTCACGCGCGGGCAGGAAGCGCAGCTGGTCCAGCCCGAGTGCTTCCAGCGCGACCCGGGCGACGATCAGATGGCCATGGTGAATGGGGTCGAACGAGCCGCCGAAGAGGCCGATGGAGGGCATGGGGCAAGCGGCCCTCATCCCGAGCGCAGCGAGGGACCTACTCCGCCTGCCCGGACCCCAGCCATCGGTCCGGTACTCGCGGAGTAGGTCCCTCG
>DATEJD010000487.1:0-5628 GCA_035278325.1 Gemmatimonadales bacterium
GGCGCCTTGTGAGGGGATGGAGGAAGATGGAGGGAAAGCGAGCGCCGGGCCAGGGTGGGCGCGGCTTGAGTCACCCCGAACGAAGTGAGGGGGGCATGCCCCAACGCATGCCCCCTTCGCTTCGCTCAGGGTGACTCAGGCCGCGCTCCCCGCTGCCCCCGCCGGCTTCAGCGTGGGCTCCGCAAGGTGTATAGGATACTGACGCGGCCGACAGCCGCCGCTCCTCAACGGAGGCTATCCGACTGGTGCTTCCCTACCCACTCCTCATCGCAGCCTCCGCCACGCTCGCCGCCCCGCCCCGCGAGCTGCCGGTGTTCTGGTACGACCTCGGCCACCGGGTCGTTGCCGACATCGCCGAGCAGCGGCTCACGCCCGAGGCCGCGCGCGCGGTGCGCGACATTCTGGGCGGCCAGCGCATGGCCGACGCGTCGACATGGGCGGACAACATCAAGCAGTACCGCCATGACGCGGACGCCCTGCACTACGTCAATATCCCCCTCGCCGCGACCGCGTACGACCCCGCGCGCGACTGCCCGAACGGCAAATGCGTCATCGCCGCGATCGCGAGCGACAGGGCAGTGCTCGCCAACCCCGCCGCGTCGATGCTCGATCGCGCGGAGGCACTCAGGTTTCTGATCCATTTCATCGGCGACCTCCACCAGCCGCTGCACGTAGCCGACTACAACGACCGGGGCGGCAACCAACGGGTGGTGTGGCTCGAAGGCGACTCGATGAACCTGCACCGGGTGTGGGACGGGGAGCTGCTGAACCGTTACGGGCTCACCGAGGAGACCTATCTGGCCCAGCTCAGGCAGGAGATGGACACGATGGACCTGGCGGCGCTCGAGCGCGGGACGGTGGTGGACTGGGCGATGGAGGGACACCGAGCCGCCGCGGAACATGCGTACCGGGTGCCGGCGGACGGGCGCCTCGGCGCGGCGTACGTGACGGCGAATCGACCGGTGGTGGATCGGGCGATCATCGCGGCCGGTGTGCGGCTGGCCAAGGTGCTGAACGAGACGCTGGCCGCCTATCAGCCGTCCCCTGAGCCCAAAGACGAGCTGGGCCCCGGCGCATATCTCGACCGCGCAGCCGCCGCGCACGTCGGCGAGACCGCGACCGTCGTCGGGACGGTAGTGTCAGTATTCCGGTCGCGCGGCGGAAACGTCTACCTCAACTTCGGCGCGGACTATCCGCGCCAGACGTTCACCGCGGTGGCGCTCGCGCCGGTGCCCCCGTGGACGGCGAGCCTCGATACGCTCGAGGGCAAGCGGGTGAGGGTGCGCGGACAGATCGTGAGCTATCGCGGTCGAGTCGAGATTGTGCTCACGAACGCGGCTCAGATCTCGCCGGCAACTGGGCCTCCGTGAGGGATCTCCCGTCCATGTGAGCAGCTGGCGCCCCCGCTTCGCTGGCGCCGCCGCTTCGCTGGCGCCCGAGTCTCCCCCCGCTATCTTCACCTGACTCGCCACCCCTCACTCCCAGCGAACAGCAGGCGGCACCGCCGTGGCCACACCCTTCTGGATGTTGCCCAAGCTCCGTCCGCTGCTCATCGCCTGGGGTCTCGCCGGCGCCGAGCCGGTCCTGACCGATGCCGTCCTGCAGGCGCAGGGCGTCACCACCGTATCCATTCGCGGCAGCGTTCGCCTCGCCGACGGGAGTGACCCCGAGGGCGCCCGCGTGACCGCGCGGCACACAGCAACCGGATTCGTGCTCGAGACCCAGGTGCGCCGCGGTGCCTTCCTGCTACAGGGACTCGAGGCCGGCGGGCCCTACACCATCACGGTGCGCCGGATCGGCGCGCTCGCTCGGCGCTGGGACAACGTGTTCCTCAAGCTCGGCGAGCCGCTCGTCCTCGACGTCACGCTGTCGCCCGCGCCCGTGCAGCTCGACAGCGTGGTGGTCACCGCCGAATCTCCCGCCCCGCTCGGCTGCTGTGATGGTGGCATCGCGGTCACGCTTCCGGATTCCCTGATCCATCGTCTGCCAAGCCTGAACCGGGACGTGTACGACTTCGTCCGCCTGGTGCCCCAGGTCTCCACCCGGATCGGCTTCGAGCCCGGCGGGATCTCCGGCGGTGGCGTGGGCTTCCGGCTGAACGGGTTCCTCACCAACGGCGTGTCGGAACGCTCGCTCTCCGGCAGCCAGCCGCCCGAGTTCGCCGGTGGTCGGTCGCTGCCCTTCGACGCGGTGCGCGACTACCAGGTGCTGGTAGCACCGTTCGACGTCCGCTACGGTGACTTCAGCGGCGCCATGGTGAACACGGTGACCCGCTCGGGCACCAACCGGATCGAGGGCTCGGCCTTTGCCTTCGGCCGCAACGATGCACTGGCCCGCCGCGGTGAGCTGGCGGGGCAGCCCTACGAGCGCTGGCAGTACGGGTTCTCGCTGGGCGGCCCGATCGCGCGCGACCGGGTTCACTTCCTCGTCGCGGCCGAGCTGCAGCGGCTCACGTCGCCGATGGTGGGACCGTACGTCGGCCAGCCCGACGGCGCTGTCCCCCCGGTGCCGGTGAGCGCCACGGATCTCCGCCGGATGGACAGCGTGTTCGCGGCCTATGGACTCCGCGCCGGATCCGGCGGCGCCGTGCAGCAGCGAAACCGGATCGGCGGCGTCTTCGCCCGGCTCGATGCCGCGCTGCCCCGTTGGAACAGCCGCGCCGTGCTGTGGCTGAACGACTCCCGCACTCGTGACCTGACGTTCTCTCGGGAGGCGTCTCCGATCGCCTTTCCACTCTCGAGCACCGCCGCCGAGCAGCAGTCCGGCGCTCGCACCGCCGCGCTTCAGCTCTTCACGTCGCTTCACCGCCCCGGTGGCGGCCAGAACGAGCTCTCCGTCTCGCACCGCCTCCAGCGCTCCGAGTTCGACGCCGAGACCCGGCAGCCGATCCTCCAGGTAGTGGTGCCGGCCGTTGGGGGCGGGCTCACCACGGTGGTCACCGGGACGCCGGTGCAGGCCCAGGGCGGAGCGGTCGATACTCGAGATTTCATCGTGCGGGACGATCTCACCCTGCCGTTGGGCGGCTCCCACGTCGCCAGCGCCGGCGTCGAGGTCGAGTGGTTCCATGTCGCGCCGCCGGGCCTGCAGAACGCCTATGGCACCTGGAGCTTCATGAGCCTGGATTCGCTCGCCGTCGGTCAGGCCGACCGCTACACGCTGGCGCGTGACTTCGGCAGCGCCGACGTGCCGATCTCGGGCGGCCAGTTCGCGGCGTACGCGGGCGACCTGTGGCGCGCGAGCGACCGCCTGTCCCTCACGCTCGGCCTCCGGGGAGACCTGCTCGCCGTCCACGAGCGCGCGCCGTACAACCCGCTGGTCGATTCGATTTTCGATCGGAGAACCGACGCGCCGATCCCGCGCCGCGTCTACCTCTCGCCCAGAATCGGCTTCACGTGGGAGCTCGACGCCGCGCGGCGGAGCCAGCTGCGAGGAGGCGCCGGGCTCTTCACCGGACGGCCGCCGCTGGCCTGGTTCCACGTCCCGCTTCGCAATTACGGCGTGGGCGTTGGCACGCTCCGCTGCGGGCGCCTGCCGGGCGCGCTGGGCGGGAGCCCCGAGTTCGATCCCGATCCACTCGACCCGCCCACCCACTGCGCCGGCGGCGCCGGTGTCGATGCCCCGCCCGCAGGCGACGTGGAGCTGGTCGATCCGGCTCTTGCCCCGGCGCAGACGCTTCGCGCCGTCCTGGCCTACGAGCGCCGGCTTCCCGGCGGCCTCGTGGGCGCACTGGAAGGCGTGGTGACCCGCCAGCTCTCCGACTTCGCGTTCGTGAACCTCAACCTCGTGGGCCCGCAGCGGACCGATCGCCTGGGACGGGTGCTGTACGGCAGCTTCGACAGTCTCGGAACGGCGCGGCCGGTCCTGGTAGCCGCCGGCCTGCCAAGTGTGATCGAGCTGCAGAACGTCTCCCGCAATCACTCGGTGCAGCTCTCCGCCAGTCTCACCAAGCAGTTCCACGCCGGCTTTTCGGCGCTGGCCTCCTACACCTGGTCCCGGGTGCGCGACGTGGAGACGCCGCTTCGGGTCAACAACCGTGGCGTGGTGAACTGGGCACTCCGCGCGGTGTCGGGCCGCCACGACGACCGCACGCCCGGCATCTCGCTCAACGACGTGCCCCACCGGGTGGTGCTGGCCGGCACCTGGCGCGCGCCCTGGCGGCGCTGGCTGACCGAGATCTCGCTGCTCTATGTGGGCGAATCCGGCAGTCCGTTCACCTTCATCGCCGGCGGGATCGAGGGCCGGGGCGACCTCAACGCCGATGGCGGGCTCAACGATCCGATCTATGTCCCGCGGAGCGCGCTGGACCCGGCCGAGATCGCGTTCAGCGGCGTCGTTCCCGGCGCGGACAACGCGCCGGAGGTCCAGGCCGCGCGGGTGGAGGCCCAGCGGTCGGCGTTCGAGCGTCTCATCGAGGGCCGCTCCTGTCTCAGGCGGCAGCGCGGCCGGATGATGGCGCGCAACAGCTGTCGCGAGCCGTGGGCCAACACCACCGCGGCGTCGCTGCGGCAAACCATCCCGATAGGGCCGCGGGCGCTCGAGGTTCAGCTCGACGTGTTCAACCTGCTCAACCTGGTCGATGGCGACTGGGGGCTTCGTCGCCTCTCGGCGCCCGTGCTGCTCGCGCACGAGGGGCAGGCCCCCGGTCCCACCGGCGCATCGGAACCGGTGTTCCGGTTGGTGGAATCGGCCACGGAGTGGACCACCGACCAGAGCGAATCGGCGTTCCAGCTCCAGTTCGGGGTGCGCTACCGATTCTGACGGCCCAGCCGCGCCTGGTAGCGGGGCAGGCGCGGGTCTCCCTCGAGCATGTCGAACGGAGCATCGGTCGGGTCGACCAGCAGGCCGGGAGCGAAACGCAGCGAGCCCTCGACCACGGCGCTGTCCAGCCAGGCGAAGGCGCGGTCGCGGTCGCCGAGCGCGGCGGGCACGTACGCCAGGTGGATCGCGTCGATCCGGCCGCTCTGCCGGCGCTGCAGCAGGCGAGCCTGGATCGCGGCCGCCTCCTCGCGGCGACCGGCGCGGGCGGACATATACCCCAGCAGGGCGAGTGTCGCGGTGCTGTCACGCGCCGCCTGCGGCCGGAGCGCGGCCAGGGCGTCGTCCCAGCGACCCTTCCGGGCTAGGCACCGCGCCCGCAGCCCCGCGACGCGGAGCGGTGGCGGGTCGACTGCCTGAATCGCCTCGAGGCGCGCCAGCGCCTCGTCACAGCGCCCGTTCATCGCGAGCGCGCGGGCCAGCTCCGCCGTGCCCGTGGGCGACATCGGATCGAGCTCCACCGCCCGCTCGGCTTCCGCCAACGCCTGGGCCGGGCGCCCGGTCGCCATCAGGTAGTCCACGAACCACTCGCGCGCGCGGCTCCGATCCGGCTCCAGCGCGAGCGCGCGGCGGAAGTGCCACTCCGCGGTGTCATCCAGCGCGATCGCGCGCAGCACGCCCAGGAGCGCGTGCGCTTCGGCGAGCGAGTCGTCGAGCGCCAGCGCCTTCCGCACCGCGGCCTCCGACTCCTCGCGCGCCTGCTTCCTGGCGGCCGGCGATCCGGAGCCCACCGACCGGGACGTCATCCGCGCGACGCCGACCCAGGCCGCGGCGTAAGTCGAGTCTAGCGCCACCGCGCGCCGGAAATACTCC
>DATEJD010000488.1:0-8840 GCA_035278325.1 Gemmatimonadales bacterium
CTGACAGCGGGGCAGCCGCCGGAGCGGCGGCTGCCCCATTCGAACTTCATCAGCTGCCGGGCAGACGCAGGTACAGGAGCTGCCCGCCTTCCTTGGTGATGTTCACCGTGGTCTCGCCGTCCTTGTAGCTGAACGGCAGTGTGTGCGCCTGGACGTCGAACAGCCAGGTGCCCTGGCCCAGCCATTGGGACGCGCCGATGATGCCGCTCGACTCCCAGCAGGTCCCCGCCGCGTCCGAGCACACGTTGCCGGTGAACTTCTCGGTTTCGAGCTCCACGACCGCCACCGGCGCCCCCAGGGCGCCGTTACTGCGGAACTTGAAGTTCCAGATCCGCTCCGGCCGGTTGAACTGGGCGTAGGCCGGGTCCTCCTGCACCATCAGGCTGTTCTCGCTCACCGCGATGTTGTCGGGCGACGCCCAGTCGCCGGCGGCCACGCCGCGGGAGCGCGCGAGCAGCGTGAGGCGGGGGTTTTGAGTCGGATCGGACGAATCGATGTCCAGCCGATAGATCGACCCGAACAGATCGCAGGGGTCGGCGCCGCAGCGGGCGTTGATGTTGCCGGTGTCGACGAAGTAGAGGGTGGTTGTCCCTCTGGCGGTGGGCCGCCGGGCGTAGTCGATGTCCTCCAGGCGGACGAACTTGAACGCGCCCAGGCCGTCGACCGCGCTCTGGAGGCCGTCGGCGGAGAGACTGCCCGCATCGGCCACCTCGACGAAGCGGCCGGAGACCGGCGACCCGGCAGTGAGGTAGCCGGAATTCTCCACCGCGTCGGAGGCGAACACGTACAGCTTGCCGGTACCGGCCAGGAGGGCGTCGGCATTGTCCGCCACGTACATGTAGAGCTCGGAGCGCAAGGCGGTGCCCGACGCCGCGGGCTGATTGTCGTCCGTGCCGAACAACACCACCTTGCCGCTCGCGTTGGGGACCGCGATGTAGTTCTCGTGCGCGAAGCGGCCGAGCCAGGGCAGCTTCCTGGTCTCGCTGCCGTCGTGCTTCACGGCCAGCTGGATACCCTCGGCGCCGCCGGTAACGGACTCCTCGCCGGTGAGGAACCAGCCGCTGCCCAACCCGACCTCGGATCCCCCGAAGCTGGCGGAGCAGAGCCGCTGGAACAGGAAGCCCGCCGCCTTGCCGGTCACTGCGTAGGAGCCACCGGTGACGCTGAGCGTGGCCGGATCGAGCACCAGGCGGGACACGCGAGCGAACGGGAACTTGCCGTCCACGCCCGAGCTGGTGATCTCGTGGTTCGCGAACAGGATGAGGTTGGCGCCTTCCGCATAGGCGCCCAGCCCGTCGGGAATCGGCGCCCAGACGCGCTGCTCCGGATCGGGATTCGATTCCTGGCCGGGGATGGGATCGCCAACCGTGATGATGGGCTTGAGGGTGGCCTGCGGCAGCAGGGCGCGGGCCTGCGCGGGCCGAGCGGTGACGAATCCGGCAGTCGCCGCCTCGAGCTGCGCGGGGGTGGAGCCGAGGGTGTCGGCCTGTTTATCGCAGGCGAACAGCGTCGACGCGGCGGCGGCCGTCAGCAGCAACGGCGAAACTCGCATGAGCAATCTCCAGGTGTGAGGAACGGGTCCGAGAAACCACGCGAAGATTCCCATTCCCCGTCACCTGAGATCACGGTTTTGAGTGTGCGTGTCGTTGCGACTCTGCAAAGGATTCGTCACGGCCGCGGAGCTCAGCCGGTCAAGGCTTCCGCCGGGGCCATGGAAGACAGGACCGAGCGAAGATAGCGGCCGGTGTGTGAGTGCTCCACCTCCGCCACCTGCTCCGGCGTCCCCTGCGCCACGACTTGGCCGCCGGCGTCGCCGGCCTCCGGACCCAGATCGATGATCCAGTCGGCCCGCTTCACCACGTCGAGGTGGTGCTCGATGACGACCACGGTGTGCCCGGCATCCACCAGGCGATCGAGCACCTGAATGAGGACGCGCACGTCGTCCAGGTGAAGCCCCGTGGTGGGCTCGTCGAGGATGTAGAGCTTGCGGCCGTCGCGCTTCCCCGCCTGGGCCAGCTCGCGGGCGATCTTGAGCCGCTGCGCCTCGCCGCCGGAGAGCGTGGTGGCCGGCTGGCCCAGCCGCAGGTAGCCCAATCCGACTTGCTGCAGCTGCCAGAGCGCGGCGCCGAGCTTCGGCTGGTGCCGGAACCGGGTGATCGCCTCGTCGACGGTCCACTGGAGCACGTCGTGGATCGAGTGGCCGTGGATCCGGACGTCGAGCACCTCGCGGCGGTAGCGGGTGCCGGCGCACACCTCGCAGGGCACGAACACGTCGGCCAGGAACACCATCTCGACCTGCACGTGGCCCGCGCCCTCGCACGCGTCGCAGCGGCCGCCCGGCAGGTTGAACGAGAACGTGGCCGACGAGTACTTCCGCTCCCGCGCCAGCGGCTGGGCCGCGAACAGCTCGCGGATCTCGTCGAAGGCGCGGATGTAGGTGATGGGATTGGACCGCGGCGAGCGCCCGATGGGCGACTGGTCCACCAGCAGGACGTCCTTGAGCAGCTCCCACCCCGTGAACGACTGCACCTGCCCGACCGGCTCGCCCAGGTGGCTCTTGGCGGAATGCTCGCCGTGCAGCCGCGCCTCCAGGTTCCGATACACCACGTCGTGGAGCAGCGAGCTCTTGCCCGAGCCGCTCACGCCGGTAATGGCGGTGAGCGTGCCCAGGGGAATGTCGGCGTCCACGCCGTTGAGGTTGTGGAGCGTGGCGCCCCTGATGCGGAGCCAGCGGGGCCCGGCGGGCCGGCGCACGCTCGGCACCGCAATGCGCTTCTGGCCGGTGAGGTACTGACCCGTGAGCGACGCGGCGGCGGTCTCGACCGGGCCCGCGTGCACCACGCGGCCCCCGCGGTCACCCGAGCCGGGACCGAGCTCGAGCATGAAATCGGCCTGGCGAATGGCCGCCAGGTCGTGCTCGACCACCACGACGGTGTTGCCCGCGTCGCGGAGCCGGCGGAGCAGGGCGAGCAGCCGGTCGGTGTCGCGGGGATGGAGCCCGATGGACGGCTCGTCCAGCACGTACAGGGTGTCGACCAGCCTCGAGCCGAGCGCGTTGGCGAGCGCGATCCGCTGGGCTTCGCCACCCGAGAGGGTCCGGGTCTGCCGGTCCAGCGTGAGGTAGCCCAGGCCCACGTCGCGGAGGAAGCCCAGCCGGGCCTCGAGCTGGGCCACCACCAGCTCGGCCACCTCGCGCTCCCAGGAGGTCAGCTCGAGCCCGGCGAGCCACCGGTGGATGCCGTCCACCGATTGGCAGGAGATATCGGCGATGGCATCGCCGCCGATCCGCACCGCGAGCGCGTCGGCGTTGAGCCGGCTGCCGCCGCAGGCCTCACAGGTCTTGGCCAGCTGATATTGCCGCAGGAACACCCGGATGTACTGCTTGTACCGCTTCTCCTCCAGCCCCTTGAGGAACGGGAAGATCCCGACGTAGCGCCCCTTCCGTCCATGGAGCAGCTCGCGCCGGTGCGCGGCCTTGAGCTTGTTCCAGGGCTTGGATGGATCCGCGCCGAGGCTCCGGGCGAAGTCGAGGAGCAGGCGGCGCCGTGACTCGTAGCGCGGCTTGGTCCAGGGATCGATGGCGCCGGCGGCCAGGCTGCGCGCCGGATCGGGGATCACCAGCGACTCGTCGTACTCGAGCACCGCGCCGAACCCGTTGCAGTGCCCGCACGCCCCGCGCGGATTATTGAAGGAGAACAGGGCCGGGGTGACGGTGGCGGCCGGCGTATCGCAGGTGCTGCAGGCCGGAAACCGGGTGAACCGGAGGCTGGCCGGGGCCTCGTCTCCCACCGCATGGAGCACCACGGCGATGCCTTCGCCCTCCTGGAACGCGGTGGCGATGGATTCGACCAGCCGCCCCGTCGCACCGGGTTCGCCGGCGAGCCGATCGACCACGACCAGCAGCTCGGTGGCGCGGGTGAGGTCGAGTTCCGCGGGCAGCTCGTCCAGGTGATGGCCGCGGCCGTCCGCGAGCACCCGCACGAAGCCGAGCGCGCGGAGGTTTTCCACCACGGCGTCGTGGGTGAGCCGGGCTACCGGCGGCAGGGGGAAGGTCACCTGGATCCGGGCGCCGGGCGCCGCCGCCAGCACGTCGTCGGCCGCGCTCTCGGGCGTGTCGCGCCGCACCGGCGCGCCGCAGGCGCGACAGTAGCTCCGGCCGATCCGGGCCCAGAGGAGCCGGAGGTAGTCGTACACCTCGGTGGCGGTGCCCACGGTCGACCGGCTGCTCACGGTAGGATTCCGCTGCTCGATGGCCACCGACGGCGCGATGCCGTCGAGGTGATCGACCAGTGGCTTGGGCATGCGGTCGAGGAACTGCTTGGCGTAGGTCGAGAGCGACTCGATGTAGCGCCGCTGCCCCTCGGCGTAGAGGGTGTCGAAGGCCAGGGTACTCTTGCCCGAGCCGGACGGGCCGGTGACCACGGTGAGGGCGCGGTGCGGCAGCTCGACGGTGATTCCCTGCAGGTTGTGCTGTCGAGCGTTGACGATGCGGATCATTGGGGGGAAGGATAGCGGCTTCGGGGCATGTTCGGGAGGACGGAAGGACGGAAAGACGGTAGGACCGGCACACCCAGCCGCCCAGGCCGTCGAAATACGCCTTCGCGGGCCGGTCGTTCCGTCATTCCGTCTTTCCCTCTTTCCGTCCTCCGGTCCTTCCGTCCTTCCGTCTTTCCGTCCTTCCGTCTTAGCTTTCGCCCCCACATGTCCCGTCTCCTCACCCCCAAGTTCCTCCTCCGTGGGTTCGAAGTCTCGGTCCTCGCCTCGCTGGTGGGCTTCGGGATCATTCTCCTCTACGGCAACGACTTCCAGGCCTTTCTCGCGGGCATCGGACGGCTCCACTGGATCTGGCTGCTGGTCGGGGTGGGCCTGGCATCGCTGGACTGGATCGGGGGCGGGATCCGGAACTGGGTGGTGGCGCGGCATGTCCACCCGAATCCCTCGCTCAAGGGGATGATCCTGGCCGGTGGGATGGGTGCCTGGGCCGCGTACATCACCCCGCTCAACTCGGGCGCCGGCCCGATGACGATGTACACCATGCGGCGCTACGGCGTGCCGCTCCCGGTGGCGGTGACGTCGACCTTCATGAGCTTCGTCTCGACGGTGCTGTTCTTCGCGATCGCGGGCCCGCTCGCGCTCCTGTTCGGGGCGGGGCGCTCGCTGGGGCAGCGTGGGAACGTGCTCGGGCTCTCGCTCTACGACCTGTTCCAGGGCAGCCTCACGATCATCGCCGGCATCGGCGTGCTGATGGCGATCGTGATCTTCTTCCCGCGGTTCGTCCGGGACCTGATCCATCGCCTGGCGGAGTGGGTCGGGCGGCGGAGCCGGCGGGTGGCGGACCGGCTCGAGCGGCTCCGCGGCGGCATCGACGAGATTCACGAGAGCGTCATCGCCTTCAACAGCCCCGCCGGCTGGCTCACGCTGTTCTGGGCCACGATCCTCTCCGCGCCGTCCCACGCCAATAAGCTGCTGGCGGGATACGTCGCGCTTCGGACCCTGGGGCTCCACGCCAACTTCGTCGACATCCTGCTGGTGCAGACGCTGGTGATGTTCCTGCTCTACTTCGCGCCGACGCCCGGAGCGTCGGGCATCGGCGAGGTGCTGTCGGCCGCGGTGATGAGCTCGTACGTGCCGCGCGAGCTCACCCCGATCTACATCCTGATCTGGCGCCTCATCCTCACCTATATCACGCTCGGCGTCGGCTTCCTGGTGTTCTCGAGCTGGGTGCGCCACGGGCTCAAGAGCGTGGATCAGAGCATGCTCGCGGAGCCCGCCGGGTAGGTCATGAGTCTCACCACCGACGACACCGACGCCGGCGGGCGAGGCTACGACGCCGGGCTCCTGCGCCGCCTGCTCGGCTACCTCCGGCCCTATCGCTGGCTCACGGCGGCGGCCATCACGCTGCTGCTGTCGCAGTCGGCCCTGGCGCTGGTGGGCCCGCGGCTCACCGAGCACGCCCTCGACGTGGCCGTGCCGCACCGCGACGTCGGCCTGCTGGGGCTCCTCGCGGGGCTCTACCTCGCGACGCTGCTGCTCGACTTCATCGTGGAGTACGGCGGCACGCTGCTCATGACCTACATCGGGCAGCGGGTGATGTACGACCTCCGGATGGAGATCTTCAGCCACCTCCAGCGTCTCAGCATCACGTATTTCGACCGCCATCCCGTGGGCCGGCTCATGACCCGGGTCACCTCCGACGTCGAGACGCTGAACGAGCTGTTCTCGTCCGGCGTGGTGACCATCTTCGGCGACGCGTTCACCCTGGTCGCGATCATGGGCATGATGCTGGTCATCGACTGGCGGCTCGCGTTGGTGACCTTCGCGGTGATTCCGCTGGTCTGGCTCACGGCGCGCATTTTCCGCCGCCGGGTACGCTCCGCGTTCAGCGACATCCGGGTGCGGCTCGCGCGGCTGAATGCGTTCCTGCAGGAGCGGCTGAGCGGCATGCGGGTGGTGCAGCTGTTCGGGCGCGAGGAGGACATGGCACGCCGCTTCGGCGTCCTCAACCGGGATCACCTCGAGGCCCATCTCCGGTCGATCACGATCTACGCGGTGTTCTTCCCCGCGGTCGAGCTGCTTACGGCCATCGCGATGGCGCTGCTCCTCTGGTACGGGGGCCTCCGCGTGCTCGAAGGGACGCTCACCGTCGGCATCCTGGCGGCCTTCATCCAGTACACCCGCCGCTTCTTCCAGCCGCTCCAGGACCTGTCGGAGAAGTTCAACCTGCTGCAGAGCGCCATGGCCTCGTCCGAGCGGGTGTTCGCCCTGCTCGACGAGCCGGTGGTGGTGCGCGAGCCCGAGCATCCGGTGGCGTTGCCCCGTCCGGTACGCGGGGCGGTGAGCTTCGAGGATGTCTGGTTCCGCTATTCGCCCACCGGCCCGTGGGTACTCAAGGACGTTTCGTTCACCGCGTCGCCGGGGCAGACCATCGCCCTGGTGGGCCATACCGGCGCGGGCAAGACCACGATCGTCAACCTGCTGCTCCGGTTCTACGACCCCGACCGGGGCCGGATCACCATCGACGGCGTGGACATCCGCCAGCTCGCGACCGCGGAGCTCCGCTCGATCATCGGGTTCGTGCAGCAGGACCTGTTCCTCTTCACCGGCGACGTGCAGCACAATCTGACGCTCGATGCGCCGATCACGGCCGAGGCCGCGCGGGAAGCCGCGCGGCGGGTGGGGGCGGACCGGTTCATCGAGCGGCTGCCGTCGGGGTATCACCACGTCCTCGGCGAGCGGGGCCGGAGCCTGAGCGTCGGCGAACGGCAGCTCCTGAGCTTCGCGCGCGCGCTCGCGCTGGATCCCCGGATCCTGGTGCTGGACGAGGCCACCAGCTCAGTCGACGCCGAAGCCGAGGCGCTGATCCAGCGCGCGATCGCCGAGCTCATGGCCGGCCGGACCAGCCTGGTCGTGGCGCACCGACTCAGCACCATCCTCCACGCCGACGAGATCCTGGTGCTCCACCACGGCGAGATCCGGGAGCGGGGCAGCCATCGCGAGCTCCTGGCGCTCCGGGGTCTCTACGACCGCCTCTATCAGCTCCAGCTGCGCGGCCAGGAGCAGCGCAAGATTGCCTAACCCGAGTTTGCTTGCGCGGTTACGAGCCGCGGGATACGTTTGTCGGCGGCCGGTCTATACTCAGGAATTTGATCGATGATGCACCTCGAATTCGGCGGCGCGCGCATCCCCGTGCCCGCCGGTGAGACGATCATAGGGTCAGCCCCTGGCTGCGCCGTCATGCTCGAAGGCGAGGGGATCCTGCCCCGGCACGCCGTCGTGCAGGGCACGCCGCAGGGCGCGGCCGCCATCCGCGTCGCGTCGCCTGGGGCGGAGATCGTCGTGAACGGCGTCCGCCTGGGCGCCGATCCCACCCCTATTCTCCACGGCGACAAGATCCAGATCGGACCGCACGAGATCCTGGCGGTGGACAGCCGCCGGGTGGGCAACACGCAGCTGTTCGACTCCGGCGCCTTTGCCGATCTCACCCCCCCGCGCGTCCCGGCGCAGGCCGCGCCCGTCGGCGCCTCCGGCGGGCGCCTGGTCTGTCTCACCGACGGGCGCGAATACACCATGGCGGGCCCGACGCTGGTCTTCGGCCGGGACGCAAGCTCGGACGTGGTCGTGGCCGGGAGCGAGGTCTCCCGGCGCCACGCGGAGATCCAGGCCACGCCGGACGGGTACGTCCTGAACGATCTCAGCGTCAACGGCACCTTCGTCAACGGCGACCGCGTCGGCCGCCAGCACCTGCTGGCGCGGGCCGACGTGATCCGCATCGGCAACGACGAGTTCCGGTTCTACGCCGACGTCGCCTCGCCGCCACCGTCGCGGGCGCGGCGGAGCGTGCCGCCGGTGACCGCGCCGCAGCCCCCCACCGGCGCCGGCGCCCGCCTGTCCGACACCCTGCTCGGCATGCCGCAGCCGCTGCCGGCGGCATCCGTCACGCCCACCCAGCCGCAGGCGGCGCCGCTCGCCTCGCTCCTGGTGCGGAGCGGCGCCATGAAGGGGCGTCGGCTCGCGGTGAAGGTGCCGGTGGTCAACATCGGCCGCGCCGACTTCAACGACGTGGTGATCACCGATCCCAGCGTGAGCACCAGCCACGCCAAGCTGCAGCGGCGGGACGACATCTGGATGTTGAGCGACCTGGGCTCGACCAACGGCACCTTCGTGGAAGGCGAGCGCCTCACCGGGGAGGTCCCGCTCGGACCGGGCACCACCGTCAAGTTCGGCGAGGTGGCCGTGCTGTTCGAGCCGCTCGACGCCAACGCACCGGTGCGGCGCTCGTCGGGCACCCAGGTTCTCTCGGCGGTCATTCCCCGCACCGGAGGCCAGCCCGCGGCCGGCGA
>DATEJD010000489.1:0-2369 GCA_035278325.1 Gemmatimonadales bacterium
CGGCGCGGAGCCTCCGCGCCATCGCGGCCGAGCTGGCCCGGAAGACCGCCGGCCGCGGCGCGGCACTGCCGATCCTGCGCAACTGACGCCGGAGCCGCGCGACCCGGTCGTCCCGCCGCCCGCCCTCTACGCCGACCAGCACGACGCCGGGCCGGCGCTCGCTCCTCCGCACGTCGACCCCACCGGCATCGTTCGCGGGCCGCTCCGCCCGGCCATTCTACGCCTCGCGCTGCCCGCGGTCGGTACCACGCTGTTCCAGGTTCTGTTCAACATCACCGACACGTTCTGGGTCGGGCGCACGCTCGGCCCTGAGGCGCTCGCGGCGGTGTCGCTCGCGAGCTATACGGTCTGGATCATCGTGTCGATCGGCGAGCTGGTCGGCGTGGGCCTCACCGCCGTGGCCTCGCGCCGGCACGGCGAAGGTGAGCCCGATCGCGCCGCCCGGGCCGCCGGTACGGCTCTGGTGATGGCGCTGGTGCTGGGAGTCGTGGTGGCGGCGGGCGGCATCGCCGCGCTGCCCGCGATCTTCCGCCTGATGCAGGCCCACGGCCGAGTGGCCGAGCTCGCGCGCGACTTCCTGGTCATCCAGCTGGCGGGCGCGGTCCTCATCTACGGCTACTTCGTCGTCACCGCGGCGTTCCGGAGCGCGGGCGACACTCGCACGCCGTTCGTCCTGTTGGGCGGATCGGTGCTGCTCAACCTGGTGCTCGATCCCGTCATGATCCTGGGCCTGGGGCCCGTGCCCGCTCTGGGTGTATACGGCGCGGCGCTCGCGACGGTGCTCACGCGAGGCCTCGGGTTCATCGTGGGCCTGGAGCTGCTGCGCCGCCGAGGCGGTCTCAGGCTCGAGCTCAGCCTGCCGGTCGCGCGGACCATCGCGCGCATCGGCCTTCCCACGATGCTCACCGGCGTGCTGTTCAGCGCGATCTACATGCTGCTGGTCCGGGTCGTCGGCCGGTTCGGCACCGCCGCGATCGCCGCGCTCGGCGTGGGCCACAAGATCGAAGGCGTGAGCTATATGATCTGCATCGGATTCGGGCTTGCGGCCGAGACCATCGTGGGGCAGAACCTGGGCGCCGGACAGCCCACGCGGGCCCGCCGAGCCGGGTGGATGACGGCGCACATGGCGGCCGTGGCTCCGGCGATAGCCGGCTTGCTGTTCGTGCTCGTGCCGGGCACGCTGGTCGGTGTCTTCACCCGTGACCCTGCCGTGATCGAAGCGGCGGTTCCGTATCTCCTCGCCGCGGCCGCGGCGCAGCTCGTCATGGCATACGAGAACGTGCTGGAAGGCGCGCTCTCCGGCGCGGGCTACACGTTCTACACCATGGTGGCGGTAGTGGGGATCAGCGCGCTTCGGGTGCCGCTGGCGGAGATCGTGGCGGGCGCGCTCGGGCTCGTGGGGGTGTGGTGGATGCTGGCCCTCACCGCGATGGCGCGTGCCGGCGCGATGACCGCCCTCTGGCAATGGGGCCGGTGGGAGAAGGCCCGCGCCTGACCGCGTTAGGTTTCGGCATGCCGCACATCACGCTGCTCACGGACTTCGGCACGTCGGATTCCTACGTGGCGGAGATGAAGGGCGTGCTGCTCGCCTCCTGTCCGGAGGCGACCCTGGTGGACGTGACGCACGCGGTGCCGCCGGGGGACGTCCGGGCGGGTGCCTACCTCCTGGGACGTGCGTGGTCCCGCTTTCCCGCCGCAACCGTGCACCTGGCCGTCGTGGATCCCGGCGTGGGCACCGAGCGCGCCGCGCTCGCGCTCCGCGCGCACGGCCACTGCTTCGTGGGGCCCGATAACGGCCTGTTCACCCGGGTCATCCACGACGCCGAGGTCGAGGCGGTCGTGCTGCCGGTTCCTTCGGGCGCGTCGCCCACCTTCCATGGGCGCGACCTCTTCGCGCCCGCGGCCGCCGCCCTGGCGCGCGGCGCCGGCCTCGACAGCCTGGGCGAGCCGTTCGCCAGGATTCCGGTGCGGCTCACGTACACGGAGCCGCACTACGAGGGGAAATCCGTCGTGGGTGAGATCGTGTACGTGGACCGGTTCGGCACGCTGGTCACCAACCTCACGCCGGAGCTGGTGCCGTCCTATGCCGTGCTGGAGGTGGAAGGACTCGAGATCGGCCCGCTCCGCCGCACGTTCGGCGACGTGCCGACCGGCGGGCTGCTGGCGTACGTCGGGTCGGCCGGCGACGTCGAGATCGCGGTGCGGGATGGATCGGCCGCGCGGCGGCTGGGGCTGGGCGTGGGCGGGCGGATCCGGGCGCGGCTGGGGTAGGAGTCGCCCTGCTGGAGTCACCCTGCCGGGCAGGAGTCACCCTGCTGGGTAGGAGTCACCCTGAGCGAAGCGAAGGGGGCATGCGTTCGGGCATGCCC
>DATEJD010000490.1:0-5662 GCA_035278325.1 Gemmatimonadales bacterium
GAGGAGCTTGACGAGCCTGGGAGTCCTCCGTGTCTTCCGTGCTTCCGTGGTGAACCGCCGCGCGGAGTTTACCCTGGGCGCAGCCAGGGCTCAGGGTGACTCGAGGACTACGGCGTCACGTAAATCTCCCCACCCCGCTCCCGAAATTCCTCCGACTTGGCCGCCATCTCCGCCGCGTAGTCCCGCACGTCCTGCGTGATCTTCATCGAGCAGAACTTGGGCCCGCACATCGAGCAGAAGTGCGCCAGCTTGGCGCCCTCCGCGGGCAGCGTCTCGTCGTGGAAGGCCCGGGCCGTGACCGGATCGAGCGCCAGGTTGAACTGGTCCTCCCACCTGAACTCGAACCGCGCCTTGCTCAACGCATCGTCCCAGGCGCGCGCCCGCGGATGGCCCTTGGCCAGGTCCGCCGCGTGGGCCGCGATCTTGTAGGCGATCACGCCCGCCTTCACGTCCTCGCGATCGGGCAGGCCGAGGTGCTCCTTCGGGGTCACGTAACAGAGCATCGCCGTGCCGTACCAGCCGATCATCGCGGCGCCGATCGCGCTGGTGATGTGATCGTAGCCCGGCGCGATGTCGGTGGTGAGCGGGCCCAGCGTGTAGAACGGCGCCTCATCGCACCATTCCAGCTGCTTGTCCATGTTCTCCTTGATGAGGTGCATGGGGATGTGGCCCGGCCCCTCGTTCATCACCTGCACGCCGTGCTCCCAGGCGATCCGGGTCAGCTCCCCCTGAGTCTTGAGCTCGGCGAATTGGGCCTCGTCGTTGGCGTCGGCGATGCTGCCCGGGCGGAGGCCGTCCCCCAGCGAAAACGACACGTCGTACGCCGCCATGATCTCGCAGATCTCGCGGAACCGCGTATAGAGGAAGCTCTCCTGGTGGTGCGCCAGGCACCACTTGGCCATGATCGAGCCGCCCCGGCTCACGATGCCGGTCACCCGGTTGGCCGTGAGCGGCACGTAACGCAACAGCACGCCGGCGTGGACGGTGAAGTAGTCCACCCCCTGCTCCGCCTGCTCGATCAGCGTGTCGCGATAGATCTCCCAGGTGAGGTCCTCCGCCACGCCGCCCACTTTCTCCAGCGCCTGGTAGATCGGCACGGTGCCGATGGGCACGGGTGAGTTGCGCACGATCCACTCGCGGGTCTCGTGAATGTCGGCACCGGTGGACAGGTCCATCACGGTATCGGCGCCCCACAGCGTGGCCCAGCGGAGCTTCTCCACCTCGTCCTCGATGGACGACCGCACGGCCGAGTTGCCGATGTTGGCGTTGATCTTCACGTGGAAGGCCCGGCCGATGACCATCGGCTCGAGCTCGGGATGGTTGATGTTGGCGGGAATGATGGCCCGTCCGCGCGCCACCTCGCTCCGCACCAGCTCGGCCGCCAGCCCCTCGCGGAGCGCCACGAACTCCATCTCCTCGGTGATCTCGCCGCGGCGCGCCAGCGCGAGCTGGCTCACCGGGCCGGTGGCGCGGAGCACCGGCCGCCGGAGACTCTCCGGCACCAGGGCGGGATCGCCGGCGCCGTGCCGGCCGGTGTCGGCCACGGCCCGCGCCTGGATCCAGTCGCGGCGGAGTGGCGGCAAGCCCAGCCGAACGTCATGGCCCTGCGGGCCGGTGGCATCGTACACCCGGAGCGGCGGCTCGCCGCCCGAGAGGGAAATCTCCCGCATGGGCACACGCACGCCGCGTGGCCCTTCCACGTGGACCTTGGTGGAGCGTGGAAACGCGTCGGCGTAGCTCTCGACGGTGGGGGGCGGCTGCCGGCGCGGCGCGCGGGCGCGGGGAGAACGGGTCGTGCGGGTGGCCATCGCTGTCGCTCCATGGATCGGGCGGGAAGCGCAGCGCTGGCGCGGAAGGCGCGGGCGCCGCACTCCCTTCGCCGGTATCAGCCGGATCAGGTTCCAAGGGTGTCATCTCAATCCCCCGACGCGCGGGCGGCGGGGGATGCCCCTGGCGGCAAATTGAAGAGTAAGCGGAAACCTCGGCCTTGTCAGCCGGGTACTGCAAATTCTTGCGGTGCGTCCCCCGGGCGGCTCAAACCGATGCCGGAGAACCGGATAGGGCGGCGGGTCCCGCCGGCGGCCGGGTGGCGCAAGTTCTGCAACACAAGCATCCATCGGAAACCATCAGACAGTCCGATGGTGTCCGTCCCCCCGAAGGGCAAGACCGACAGATCTACCGCTGAGCGCGTTGGGCCACCCCCGGCCCGCGCTGGTTCGTCCGCGAGACCGCCTCGCCGGCTCGCGGTCGCGTTGCACCGGCAATGATCACACACCAGTGAGAGGGTTCATGCGCAGGTTCGGGATCGCCACCGTCATCGCGGCGCTGCTGCTGCCCGCCGGGGCCCATCGGGCCCAGGCAGTGCAGCGCCTGATGGACGTGCGCCAGATCGCGACCGACACCCTGCACGATCTCGCGGTGGCGGCCTTCGAGAACGGCCGGCCGATCATTTACTACAATCCCGTGCTCATGCAGCGGGTCGGTCCGGAGCTCGAGGCGTACTTCTTCGCTCACGAGTACGGCCACGTGCACTACGGGCACACCGGCTCGGCGCTGACGTCGACCGAGAGCGACCTGAGCGCGATCCGGGTGCGCCAGGAGCTCGAGGCCGACTGCTACGCCGCCCGCACCCTGGCCGACGGCGACCCCGCCGCGGTCGAGGCCGCTATCCGGTTCTTCAATCGCCTGGGCCCGTTCCGGTTCGACGCCTGGCACCCCAGCGGCGCGCAGCGGGCGGCCAAGATTCTGTCGTGCCTGCCGGAGAGCGCTCCGACCGATTTCTCGGATTCGGGCCGTAACATCGACAATTCCGCCGGAAGTCGAGCGGTCGCGGCGGCGCTGTCCGGGGTCTCGCCTAACTAGGCCGAGTCACCCTGAGCGAAGCGAAGGGGGCATGCATTGGGGTATGCCCCCTTCGCTTCGCTCAGGGTGACTCCGCCTGCAGGGTGACTCGGCCTGCAGGGTGAGTCGGCCTGGCTCGGGATCGGCCCCCCCCAGCGCCCCGCTGTTGACAAGGCCGCCGGGAAACGCTAGCCTAACCTTATGATTATGCGCCTGGCCGTATCGCGTCGGCTCGCCGCCTCGCCCCTCGCGGGCGCCATGGCCTGTTGTTGTATGCTGGAGCACTCACCCGACGGGACGACCTGACGGCTCGACATTCACGCGTATTGCTGTGAAGCCCGCAGGCAACGTCCTGCGGGCTTTTTCGTTTTCGGGCCTGGGAGGGGAATTGCGGATGCTGACGCAGGACTCGCCCGCGATCGCGGAGATCGCCGAGGCGTCGACCCCCGAAGAGATCGTCGCCTGGACGCTCCGGCGCTTCGCCGGCCGGAACCTGGTGGTGACGACGTCGTTCGGAATGGAAGGCTGCGCGCTGATCGACATGGTGGCCCGGCACGGCGTGCCGCTGCCGGTGATCTACCTGGACACGATGTTCCTGTTCCCCGAGACCTACGCGCTTCGGGACCGGATGGCCGCGCGCTATCCCCACCTCCGGTTCGAGAACCGGGGCACCACGCTCACCCCCGAGGCGCAGGCCGAGCGGTTCGGCCCCGAGCTGTGGCGACGGGATCCCGACCGCTGCTGCGCCATCCGCAAGGTCGAACCCATGCGGCGCGCGCTGGAGGGGGTCGAGGTGTGGGTGACCGGCCTCATGCGCTCACAGGGCGGCGAGCGCGCCGGCATCCGGGAGCTCCAATGGAACGAGGCCTACCAGCTGGTCCAGGTGAACCCGCTGGCCGGGTGGGACCGCCGCCTCGTGTGGGACTACGTCCGCGCGCACGACGTGCCCTACAACGAGCTCCACGAGCGCGGCTATCCCACGCTCGGCTGCACCCATTGCACCGTCGCCGTGCCCGACGCCGGACCGCGCGACTACAGCCGAGCCGGCCGCTGGGCCGGCACCGACAAGACCGAGTGCGGCCTGCACTACGACACCGCAGTGCACATAGCACGAAAGGCGTGAGGGCGGAGCGATGACCGGACAACCGGAATCCAAGGTGGAAGTGGCCAAGCGCCACGGCCGACACTTGCGGGGCACCATCGCCGAGACCCTCGCGTCCGACCGGACGCACTTCGGCGGAGACGATGCCTCGCTGCTCAAGTTCCACGGCACCTATCAGCAGGACGACCGCGACCAGCGCCGCGTGCTGGAAGCGGCGGGGCTCGAGAAGGCCTACAGCTTCATGGTCCGGGTGGCGATCCCCGCGGGCCAGATCACGGCCGACCAGTACCTGGCCCTCGAGCGGATCGCCGACGAGCACGGCAACGCCACCCTCCGCGTCACCACGCGGCAGGGCTTCCAGTTCCACGGCGTGCTCAAGGGGAACCTCAAGCCCACTATCGCCGGCATCAACCACGCGCTCCTCACCACGATCTCCGCCTGCGGCGACGTGCAGCGGAACGTCATGGGCTGCTCCGCGCCGCTGGGCGACGCCGATCATGCCGCGGTGCGCGCCGTCGCCGAGGCGCTCGCGCTCGAGCTCAGGCCTCGGACCCGGGCCTATTACGAGATCTGGCTCGACGGCGAGAAGCAGGTGAGCACCGAGCAGGAGGAGCCGTTCTACCGCGACCAGTACCTGCCCCGGAAGTTCAAGGCCGCGGTGGGCCTCTCGACCGACAACTGCGTCGATATCTGGGCCCAGGACGTGGGGCTGCTCGCCGTCGTGCGGGACGGCCGGATCACCGGCTTCAACCTGCTGGTGGGCGGCGGCCTCGGCATGACCCACAACAAGGGTGATACGACCGCTCGCCTGGCCGACGTGCTGGGTTTCGTTCCCACCGAGCACGGCATCGAGGCCGTGCGCATCGTCGCGGCCATCTTCCGCGATCACGGCAACCGGAGCGACCGCCGCCACGCGCGGCTCAAGTACCTGCTGGCCGAGTGGGGCACGCCCCGGTTCCGCGAGGAGTTCCAGCGTCGGGCCTCGTTCACCCTGGCGCCGCCGGTTCCGCTTCCGAGCCTGCCGTTCCACGACCATCTCGGCCGGCACCGCCAGCGCGACGGGCAGTGGTTCTACGGCGTATTCATCCAGAGCGGCCGGATCGTGGACAGCGGCGACCAACGGGTCAAGACTGCGCTGCACGAGATCGTGACCCGCCTCCGTCCCGGTATTCGGCTCACGGCCCAACAGAATCTGTTGCTCACCGATCTCGACGCCGACGCGGTCGAGACCGTGGAGCGGATCCTCCAGTCGCACGGCGTGACCCTCCCCACCAGGCTCTCGGCCGCGCGCCGGTTCTCGATGGCCTGCCCCGCCCTCCCGACCTGCGGCCTCGCCGTGGCCGAGTCGGAGCGTGCCCTCCCGGCCGTTCTCGATCAGTTCGAGGCCGAGCTGGTCGCGCTCGGGCTGCGCGACGCGCCGCTCACCATCCGCATGACCGGCTGCCCCAACGGCTGCGCCCGACCCTACACCGCCGACCTCGCGTTCGTGGGCCGCTCGCTGGGCCTGTACAACGTGTACGTCGGCGGCGGACTGGCCGGCGACCGGCTGGTGGACCTGTACCGGGCCGACGTCCATCTCGACGAGCTGCTCGACGCGGTGCGGCCGCTGCTCCACCGCTGGGCGGCCGAGCGGCACGACGGAGAGGGGCTGGGCGACTTCTACCAGCGGCTCATGGGGCTCCGGGCCCGACGCACGGTGGTGACCGGCCGCGAGCTTCC
>DATEJD010000491.1:0-2416 GCA_035278325.1 Gemmatimonadales bacterium
TTCGCTTCGCTCAGGGTGACTCCCGCTCGGGATGAGGCCACTGACCGTCCGACCGTCTGTCGTTCCGTCCGACCGTCTGTCGTTGTGCCGCCGTGACTTGCGCACCGGGGATCTTGCTGTAACCATTCTCAGGTCCCACACAAGGACCCGGTCATTCGACGCGATATGCTGGCCCTGGTCCGCCAGGCGTTCGAAGGGCGGTACGAGGTCGAGCGGGAGATCGGGAAGGGCGGAAATGCCCGGATCTTCCTGGCGCGGGAGCCCGGAGGGCAGGCCGTCGCGCTCAAGATCCTCCATCCGGAGCTGCTGGTCAGCGTGGCCGCCGATCGGTTTCTCCGCGAGATCAAGCTCGCGTCCCAGCTCAACCACCCGCACATCGCGCACCTGCTCGACTCCGGCGAGCGGGACTGGCTGGTCTACTACGTCATGAGCTACGTCCAGGGCGCCACGCTGCGCGAAATGCTGTCGCAGCGGACCCGGCTCACGGTGCCCGACACCCTCCGCGTGGCCGACGACCTGCTCGACGCGCTCGAGCACGCCCATTCGAAGGGGATTCTCCATCGGGACGTCAAGCCCGAGAACGTCGTGATCGGACCGCAGGGAGCGGTCCTGCTGGACTTCGGCATCGCGCGGGCGGTGTGGGCCTCGGGGAGCGACCGGCTCACCCGGTCCGGTATCGCGGTTGGCACGTCCACCTATATGAGCCCCGAGCAGATCACCGCCCTGCAGGAGATCGATCTCCGGAGCGATCTCTACTCGCTCGCATGCGTGCTGTTCGAGTGCCTGGCGGGGCAGCCGCCGTTCACCCATCGGAACGAAGCGGTCGTCCTGCAGATGCATCTCACCCAGCCGGCGCCGGACCTTCGCTCCATCCGGCCGGAGGTGCCGGTCGAGCTGGCCCAGGGTCTTGCCCGGGCGCTGGCCAAGACGCCGGAGGAGCGCTGGCAAAGCGCCACGGCCATGCGGGAGGCGCTCGCGGCGGTCACGGTTGGCTGAGTGTTGGCGTATCTCCCTACCCCGTTCCTCGTCAGTTGATCGCGCCAAGATTGCCTCCCGCATCCTATTAGAATTCCAACTGCCCCTCCCAAAGGCATCTCGGTGACTGAATTGCTCGACACTCTCCGATCCGCGCTCGGGGATCGTTACGACTTGGAGAAACAGGTCGGTGAGGGTGGCATGGCCACGGTGTACAAGGCGCGCGATCTGAAGATCGAGCGTACCGTGGCGATCAAGGTCCTCCGGCCCGAGCTCTCCGTTTCTCTGGGGGCCGATCGCTTTCTCCGCGAGATCCGGGTCGCTGCCAACCTCCAGCACCCCAACATCCTCGGTCTGTACGACTCGGGAGAGGCGCCAGGGGGGTTGCTCTACTACGTCATGCCGTTCATCGAGGGTGAGTCGCTCCGGGACCGATTGAACAAGGAGCAGCAGCTTCCGATCCACGACGCACTCCAGATCATCCGCGAAGCGGCGGAGGCGCTGCAGTACGCGCACGAACGGGGCATCGTCCACCGCGACATCAAGCCTGAAAACATTCTGCTCCTAGGCGGCCATGCGCTCGTGGCGGATTTCGGTATCGCCAGGGCCGTGAGCTCGGCTGGGGGAGACAAACTGACCCAGACCGGCATGGCGGTGGGCACGCCTCACTACATGAGTCCGGAACAGGCGCTCGGCAGCGAACATGTGGACGCCCGAAGCGACGTCTACAGCCTGGGCTGCGTGCTGTACGAAGTCCTCATCGGGCAGACGCCGTTCACGGGTCCCAACGCCATGGCAATCATGGCGCGACACTCGATGGAGGTGGTGCCCAGCCTTCAGGTCGTGCGCAACTCCATCCCGGACGAGGTCGAGGACGCGGTCATGCAGGCGCTCGAGAAGACGCCGGCCGATCGCTTCCAGTCGATGAAGGAGTTCGCGGAGCGGCTGCAGGACGCGGAGGCGGAGGCAGCCCTTGCACGGACCGCGCAGCGGCGGGCGTCTACGGCGGCACGGCGGGCGGCCGCGAGCGGAGGCCAGCCGCGTGCCACGGGCCAGACGGGTGCCCGGCGTACTGCCTCGCGCGAAATGCCAGTGCCCACCGAGCACCGGACGCCGATCGAGGTGGCCGCGGCGGTGATTCGGGAAGGAGGGGTGAAGCTCTGGTCCCTCACAGCCGGGGGGCTGGTTTTGCTCGCAGGGCTGGGATTCGGCGGGTACAAGCTGCTGCACAAGGTGGGTGGAGCGGCGGGTGGAGACTCAAGCTTGGATCCCTCCCACATTGCCGTGATGTACTTCGATCAGCGGGGCGGGAACGATTCGCTCGGTTACCTGGCCGACGGGTTGACGGAGGCACTGATCCACGAGTTGAGTGCGGTAGGCGGACTGCAGGTAATCTCGAGCAACGGCGTCCGTCCCTACAAGAAGGGCGACACGCCGCTAG
>DATEJD010000492.1:0-6386 GCA_035278325.1 Gemmatimonadales bacterium
TGGACTACGACCGCGATGCCGGCATCGCCTCCTACCGCGCGGCGCTCTCGATCGATCCCGACAACATGGTGGCGCTCAACAACCTCGCCGTCGAGCTGAGTCGCCGGCGGCAGTACGTCGAGGCGGAGAGCCTCGCGATCCGGGCGACCCGCTTGGGGCGGAACTCCTCGTTCACGCTGAACGCGGTGGTGGCCCAGGTGGCGCAGGGGCATTTCGACGCCGCGGCCGCGACGGTCGCCCGCTACGCGGCGGTCGCGCCGTCCAGCCCGGTCCTCATGCTCATCCGCGCCAACCTCGCCGTCAGCCAGGGCGACTACGCGGCGGGCATCCGGTTGCTGGAGCAGGTGCGCGCCGCCAACCGCGCGAGCGCGGAATGGCAGGCCAGCACCGGTATCTCGCTCGCGCGTCTCAGCCGACTCACCGGTCGAGTCGCCGACGCCGAGCGGTACTTCCGCGAAACCATGGCGGCCGACGAGGCCCGCGGGTCGCCGGGCGAGTATCTCAACACCGCCGCAGAGCTGGCCTGGATGGAGGTGGACCTCCGCGGGCGCCCGGATTCTGCCATGGCGATCGTCGAAGCGGCCCTGGCACGGCACCCGCTGGAGGGTCTGGCCCCGGTGGACCGGCCCTATTCATCCTTGGCGGTCATCTATCTCCGGGCCGGCAAGCCGGATCAGGCGCGCAAAGTGTGGCGGGAGTACCAGACGGCGGTAGCACCGACGCTCCGTCAGGGCGATATTCTCCGCCGCCTGGCCGAAGCCATGCTGGCCGAGGCGGACCACCAGCCGGAGGCAGCCGCCACGGTGTACCGGGAGTGGTACGAGTCGAGCGGCCTGTGCGGCGTCTGCGGCCTGTTCGAGCTGGCGCGGCTGGCCGACCAGGCCGGACGCACCGACAGCGCCCTCGCGCTGTACGAGCGGGCCTTCGCGGTGACGGGCTACAATCGCGTCGACGTGGACGACGTGAACCTCCCGCCGGCCCTCAAGCGCGCGGGCGAGCTGTACGAGGCGAAGGGCGACCGCGCCAAGGCGTCGCAGGCCTACCGCCGCTTCGTCGATCTCTGGAAGGATGCCGACCCCGCGCTCCAGCCTGGGGTCCGCGAGATCCGCTCCCGGCTCGGCCGGCTGGCCACGGAGAGCGGCACCTGAGCTCATCGCCTTCCCGGCTGGACGACCGCGCCCTCCTCGCCGCGCTGGTCGCATTCGATACCACCAGCCACGCCAGCAACCTCCCGCTCGCGGACTTCCTCGCGGACTATCTCGACCGCCCCGGGGTTCGAGTCGAGCGGAACGCCGCTGCCGATGGCCGCAAGACCAATCTGGTGGTTTCGGCGGGGCCCGAGCGCGACGATCGCACAGGCCTGGTGTTGTCGGGACACATGGATGTCGTCCCCGCGCTCGAGCCCGACTGGCGGTCCGACCCGTTCACGCTGACCGCCGTCGACGACCGCCTGGTCGGACGTGGGGCGTCGGACATGAAGGGCTTCCTGGCCCTGGCGGCGAACCGGTTCGCCGCGCTCGACGCCTCCAAGCTGCGGCGGCCTTTGGTGCTGCTCTTCACCTACGACGAGGAGATCGGCACCCTCGGCGCGCGCCGCTTCGGCGAGACCTGGCCCGCGCCCGAGCGGCTGCCGCGCGAGATCGTGATCGGCGAGCCGACCGCGATGCGCGTGGTGCGCGCGCACAAGGGACTGCTCCGGCTCCGGCTCCGCTTCACCGGCCGGGCGGCGCATTCGGGCTATCCCCATCTGGGGCACAACGCCATCGAGCCCGCCGCGCGGGCGATCGTGGCGCTCTCGGCGCTGCGGCGGCGGATGGAGGGCGAGCGGCCTCCGTACAGCGAGGCGTTCCCGGAGGTCCCGTTCGCCGCGCTCAATGTCGGCACCATCACCGGCGGCAGCGCCACCAACGTCGTGCCGGACCGCTGCGACGTGGACCTCGGCATCCGTCTTCTGCCCGGGATGACCGCCGACGCGATGGCGGAGCGGGTGCGCGAGACGGTCGCCGAGGCGATGGGCGACGAGCCGTTCGCCCTGGAGCACGTGAGCCTGAGCCCGCCGATGATTGCCCCGGCCGAGGCGCCGATCCACCGGGAGCTCTGCGCGGCCCTGCATCAGCACGAGGAGCACAGCGTCATGTACGCCACCGACGCCGGCTGGCTGCAGGCCGCGGGCTTCGACTGCGTGCTGTTCGGGCCGGGCAGCATCGAGGTGGCGCACCGCGCCAACGAGTTCATGCCGGTGGGGGAGCTGCAGCGCGCGGGCGAGCTCCTCGAGGCGCTGGTGTTTCGCCGCTGCCTCACGGGATGAGCCGGGTCCTCGAGGCGGAGCTCACCTGGACCGGCGCCGCGTTCGAGCCCGGCATCCAGATCGCGATCGGCGCCGACGGCCGGATCGAAGCAGTGGGCACGCTGGCGCGCCCCGGCGCCGAGCGCCTGCCCGGACTGGCGTTGCTGCCCGGCTTCGTGGATGCCCACTCCCACGCCTTCCAGCGCGCCCTCCGCGGCTCGGGCGAGAGCTTCCCGGCGGGGGCGGGGAGCTTCTGGACCTGGCGCCAGGCGATGTACGCGCTGGTCGAGTCGCTCGACCGCGACAGCCTCCGCCGCATCTCCGCCCAGACCTTCGGCGAGATGCGCGACGCTGGCATCACCACCGTCGGCGAGTTCCACTACGTGCACCACGTGCGCGAGGGTGACTTCGCGCTCGACGACGCCATCCTCGAGGCCGCGGCCGACGCCGGCATCCGGATGGTGCTGCTTTACTGTTTCTACGCCACCGGCGCGCCCGGGCGGCCGCTCGAGGGCGGCCAGCGGCGCTTCGCGACCGCGACAGTCGATCAGTACTGGCGGCAGCTGGACCGGATCGCCGGCCGTCTCGACTCCGCGACGCAGACGCTGGGCGTCGCGCCGCACAGCATCCGCGCCGCCAGCCCCGGCGACATCAGGCTGCTCCATGCGGAAGCCGTGCGCCGCGGCCTGCCGGTGCACCTCCACGTGGAGGAGCAGCGGCGCGAGATCGAGGAGTCAGTCGCGGCCTACGGCCGGCCGCCGATGGCCGTCATCCTCGATGCGCTCGAGGGCGGGGCATTCACGGCGGTCCACTGCACCCATACCGCCGACGCCGACATGACCCGGTTTCTCGAGGCCGGTGGCATTGCCTGTCTCTGTCCGCTCACGGAGGGCAACCTGGGCGACGGGATCCCGCGCCTCGGCCGCGCCCATGTCGCGGGTGGTCGCCTGGCGATCGGGACCGACAGCAACAACCGACTCGCGATGCTGGAAGAGCTCCGGTGGCTGGAGTACGGCCAGCGTCTCCGAGGCGAGCTCCGGGGGGCCCTGCCGGACTCGGCGGGTGAAGTTGCACCGACGCTGCTCGCGGTCGCGACGACCGGCGGCGCGCGAGCCCTCGGCGTGCCCACCGGGCGCATCGCTCCCGGCTGCTGGGCCGATTTGGTCGCGGTGGATCTTGGCGTTCCCTCGCTCGCCGACCTGCCGCGGGAGCGGCTGCTGCCCGCGCTCGTTTTCGGCGCGGGAAACGACGCGATCGTGGGGACGTACGTGGGTGGCAAATGGCGCGCGAGCGGAGGGCGGTGAGCGCCTCATCTGCGCTCGGGATGAGCCCTCCGCTCGAGATGGCTACCAATGAACCACTCCACCCACGGCAACACAGGAGGAGTTCCATCCGACAGCCACCGGCATGCCCGAACTCCCCGATGTAACCGTCTACCTCGACTGCCTCGCCCCCCGGGTGCTCGGCCAGCGGCTCGAGCAGCTCGTCATCCGGAACCCGTTCGTCCTCCGGAGCGTCGCGCCCTCGCCCGGCGAGATCGCGGGCGCTCGAGTGACCGGGCTTCGGCGCCTGGGCAAGCGCATCGTGCTGGAGCTCGAGGGCGAGCGCTTCGTCGTCATCCACCTGATGATCGCCGGGCGGCTTCGCTGGCTCGCTGCCGACGCCAAGCCACCCGGACGGATCGCGCTTGCCACGGCTCGATTTGCCGCAGGCACTCTGGTCCTGACCGAGGCGGGCACCAAGCGGCGGGCCTCGATCCATCTGGTGGAAGGCGAGAGCGGCCTCGATCCTTTCAAGCGGGGTGGCCTCGAGGTGCTCGAGGCGGACCGGCAGGCCTTCGCCGAGCGGCTGCGCAGCGAGAACCACACGGTCAAGCGCGCGCTCACCGATCCCCGCCTGTTCAGCGGGATCGGGAACGCCTACTCGGATGAGATCCTGCACCGGGCGCGGCTCTCGCCGCTGGCGCTCACCCAGAAGCTCGACGACCAGGCGGTGACGATCTTGTTCGACGCCACCCGCACCACGATGCGCGACTGGATCGAGCGTCTCCGTGCCGAGGTGGGCGCCGGCTTTCCGGACAAGGTCACGGCCTTCCGCGAGGGGATGGCGGTGCACGGCCGCTATGGCAAGCCCTGTCCCGTTTGCGGCGCGCCGGTGCAGCGGATCCGATACGCCGACAACGAGACCAACTACTGCGCCCGGTGCCAGACCGGCGGCCGACTCCTCGCCGACCGGGCCATGTCGCGGCTCCTCCGCGAGGACTGGCCGCGCTCGATCGACGAGGTGGAGTGAATGGCCGCTGAGCCGAAGGTCGCCACGCAGCCGCTCCGAGTCTCGCGAGAGGCGCCCACCTGGGTGCGCTGGCGCGTCTGCGCGCTCATGACCGTAGCGAGCTTCGTCGCGTACATCCTGCGCACCAACATGTCCGTCGCCGGCGAGCCCATGGCCGCGGACCTCCGGCTGTCCCACGTGCAGCTCGGCATCATCCTGTCCGGCTGGGCGTGGGGGTACGCTGCGTTCCAGTTCCCCGGCGGCGTCCTCGGCGACCGGCTCGGCGGACGCCGCACGATCACCGGGCTCGCGCTCATGTGGGGCGTGCTCAACCTGCTGGTGGCGTTCGTGCCTGGGCGAGACCTCCTCCCGATCACAGCCGTCATTGCTACCCTCATGGCGCTGCGGTTCCTGATGGGGGCGGCCCAGGCGCCGCTGTTCCCGGTCATCGGCGGGCGAATGGTGGCGTGCTGGTTCCCCGTCAGCAGGTGGGCGCTGCCGAATGCGCTGCAGAACGTCGGTCTCACCTTCGGCGCGGCCGCTACGGGGCCGCTGATCGCCTGGCTGGCCCAGACCAGCGGATGGCGGAATTCCTTCCTCCTGACAGCCCCTCTCGCCCTCCTGTTGGCCGCCGTGTGGTGGTGGTACGTCAGGGACCATCCGTCGCGCCACCGAGGGGTCAACCCGGCGGAGCTGGCCATCATCGATGAGGGCCGCACGACCTCGGTCGAGAACCCGCCCGAGCGCGGCGGGTGGCGCCTGGTGCTCCGCGATCGGCAGGTCCGGCTGATCACCACCGGATATTTCTGCGCCAACTTCGTGTTCTACTTCTTCTTCAACTGGCTGTTCATCTACCTCATCGAGGCCCGAGGTTTCAGGCTGCTCGAGGGCGGCTGGTATGCGGCGGTTCCGTGGATCGGTGGTGCTATCGGCGCGTTCCTGGGTGGGTGGTCGTGCGACCGACTGTGGAAGCGGATCGGCGCACGGCAGAGCTGCCGCATCCTGGGCGCCGCGGCGTTGACCTTGTCGGGACTGTTCCTGATCGCGGCCGCGCGCGCCGTCGGACCGGTGTGGGCGGTTGGCCTGCTCGCGCTGTGCCTGGCCGCCGAGCAGTTCACCGACGCCATCTATTGGGCCGCGATGATCGCGGTGGGCGGCCGTCAGGCGTCCGCAGGATGCGGCGTCATGAACACGGGCGGCAACCTGTCGAACGGCATCGTGGCGCTGCTGGTGCCGGTCGTGGTGGATCGGTTCGGGTGGTCGATCGCGGTGGCGGGCGGAGCGGGGTTCGCGTTCGTGGCGGCGGCGATCTGGCTGGTGACCGCGGCCGATCGGCAGATCACGGACCGGCCGGCGCTGACCGTGGGGCCCGTTCGCCCTTGAGATAGCTGCCGGATTCACCACGGAAGCACGGAAGACACGGAAGGCTCCCTGGTCGGGCCAACCTCCTCTCCTTCCGAGACAGAGGAGTTGGTCACTGGAGTTTTTTGGGTGGGGGGCCCAAAATCTCTGCGAGGAGGCCGGCTCCGGCGCACACCAAAAATTTCTGCTAGATCTCGTCGCTGCCTAGACTAGGCCGCCAGCACCCGCCCGAGGATCGCCCGTGCCTCCTCGACGATCTGCTCCAGGTGCGCCCCGTCGCGAAAGCTCTCCGCATACAGCTTGTACACGTTCTCCGTGCCGCTGGGCCGCGCGGCGAACCACCCCTGCGCGGTCGTGACCTTGAGCCCACCGATCGGCGCGCCGTTCCCGGGTGCGCGCGTCAGCTTGGCCGTGATCGGATCGCCCGCGAGCGCCGTGGCGGTGACCGACTCGGGGGTGAGCCGCT
>DATEJD010000493.1:0-32568 GCA_035278325.1 Gemmatimonadales bacterium
GGTGGCGGCCTTGTCCGCCGCCAGGTCGCCGCCGCCGCGCCGATCGCCCTGCCGGCGCTCGGGCTGCGTGTCGGCGGCCGGCGCCTCGTCGGAGGCGAGCCACTGGCGCACCCGCTCGACGTACCGGTCGGCCGGGGCCGGATCCAGCTCGGGCGAGGCATGGCGCACCAGGTCGGCGAGGAGTCCGCCGCCGGCCACCAGCAGCGCCGCGGCGGCATCGGTCCGGCGCTCGGGGCGCTTCCGGAGCAGCCCACAGGCGTCTTCCAGCGCGTGGGCCACCTCGCGCATGGGACCGAGGCCCATCATGGCGGAGTTGCCCTTGATCGTGTGCAGCCGGCCACCGAGCGACCCCAGCAGCTCGTCGGCCGCGTCCGCCGCGCGCCACCGGCGCTCCAGCTCCACGAACGTGTCCGCCACCTGCTCGGCCAGCGGCAGGCACTCGAGCACGTAGTCCTGCAGCAGCTCGCCGAAGGGATTCTCGTCGCCGCTCACGTCAGGACGCGGCGGCCTTTTCGCCTTGCGCGCGCGCCACCAGTCGCTCGAGATCGGCTGGCTGGAACGGCTTGCGCAGATAGTCCCAGGCACCGGCGGTCCGGCCGCGCGCCTCGTCCTCCGCGGTTCCCTCGGTGGTCACCAGCACGATCGGCACGTGCAGGTGCAGCTGCTCGGCGCGACGCCGCTCGAGCACCTCGAGGCCGTTCATCTCCGGCATGTTGAGATCGAGCAGCACCAGGGTCAGCTCGGGGTGGGCGGCCAGCAGGCTGTAGCCTTCCCGGCCATTGGTCGCGAAGTAGACGGTGCTGCCCGCCAGCGCGCCGCGCGAGAAGATGAGGCGGTACATCTGGTGATGCAGCTTCGAGTCGTCGATCACGAGAAAGGAGTGCCGCATGTGTCACCCAGTCGGAGGGTTCACGATCTGCTCAACCAGGAGCCGAAGCTTGTGAGGCGTCCACGGCTTCTTCACGACAGCGGCCACGCCGAGCTGGGTGGCCTCCCGCAGCAGCTCCGATTCGTCGGCTTCGGCGGTAGTGAGCACGACGGGCGTGCTCTGGTGAGCCGGCAGGCGATGCAGCGCGCGAATGAAGTCGATCCCGTTCATGTCCGGCATGCGCAGGTCGAGCAGCACCGCGTCGAACGGACGATCCGCCCGCTCGAGCATCTGGATGGCCTGCCGGCCGTTCTCCGCCTGCCCCAGCTCGTTGAACTGATGGGGAAAGGCGAGTCCGAACATCTTCCGCAGGAGGGGCGAATCCTCCACGACGAGAAGTCTCATGGTTCGAATGAGCTACACGGCTGCGATGTCGGGGTGTCCGCGGATGTGCAAGAGACAGACCCGCCGGACCGACGGCGCGTAAGTTCAAGAGCGACAGAGAAGTGAGGAGGTACGCCGGAGGATTTTGCCGGTCGGCGCTTCGGCCTTGTTCAAACTTTCGCGGCCAACTGCAACGGCGGGCGCGTGGTACGTCGGGCCGGACCGATCACCGGCTATCGGCCCGCGAGTCGGGCCAGGATTGCGGCGCGGAGGCCGAGTGGGGCGGGACAGGGTCGGGTGAGGCTCCGGACGATCACCACGAGGAAGGCATGATCACAGCGGTAGTGGGGCTGACAATGCGGGCAGCCGGCCAGATGCCGGTCCACGGCCGCGGCCTCTTTCGCCGCAAGCTCGCCGTCCAGATATTCCCACAGTCGCCGCGTGACCTCGGCACACTCCATTGACACACCTTCCCATTGGGCTCAGGCCAAACCGGCCTGTGGCTACGCCCTGGTGAACAGCGTACCGCTCCAGGAGGTTCCTCACCCATGACCGCCCGCGCGAGGACCGTCACCCTGCTCGTGATCCTGGGCTTCGTGGCGTTCTTACTCTGGTCCACGCTCGCGAGCCAGCACGTGCAGTGCAGCGTCGCCGTCGAGTTTCAGGGCCGGCAAGGGACAGGCACGGCGTCCGGTGCCTCGGAGGAGGACGCGATCCGGGAGGCGCAGACTGCCGCCTGTGGTCCGCTCACGGGCTCGATGAACGAGCGGATCGCCTGCGGCAGAACCGAGCCGGTCTCTCGCCACTGCAAGACCATCTGAGCGCCGCCCGCGCCGGCATGAGCGTCTCACGGCTGAGGCTTCCCCATCCGCTGATCCTGCTGGTGCTCTGCATCATCCTGGCGGCGGTGCTCACCTGGGTGCTGCCGGCCGGCGAGTACGAGCGTCGCGAGGACAGCGAGACCGGCCGCCGCGTGGTCGTGGCCGGCACCTACCACCAGGTGCCCGCGAGCCCGGTGGACGCGTTCGGCACGCTGGTCGCCATTCCGAAGGGAATGGAAGACGCCGCCTCGATCATCTTCTACGTCTTCCTGGTGGGCGGCGCCTTCGCCGTGGTCGAGCGCACCGGCGCGCTGGCCCGGCTGGTCGAGTGGCTGGTGCGGCGGCTCGCCGGCCGCGGCATCTGGGCCATTCCCATCGTCGGCTTCGCGTTCGCCTGGGGCGGCATCCTCATCCAGATGCAGGAAGAGCTCATCGCCTTCGTCCCCGTCCTCCTGCTGCTGGTGCGCCGCCTGGGATTCAACGCGCTCACGGCCGTGGCCATGAGCCTGGGCGCCGCCGCGGTGGGCGCGTCCTTCAGCTTCATCAATCCGTTCCAGGTCGGCATAGCCCAGAAGCTCGCCGAGCTCCGGCCCGTGAGCGGGTGGGAATTCCGATCGGTGGTCCTCACGCTGGCCTGGGTGATCTGGATCGGCGGGACGATGCGATTCGCGCGGCGTTCACGCACCGCACCCGAATCCATCGCACCGAGCCCGCGGGGCGCCGAGGCGTCGGCTCCGGCCGCGGGCTGGCGCCAGATGGCGGTGCTGGGCCTCGTGATCGTCACCTTCGTCCTGTTCGTGTTCGGCGTCACGCGGCTCGGGTGGGACTTCGATCAGCTCTCGGCGCTCTTCTTCCTCATGGGCGTGGCGGCGGGGCTGGTCGGCGGGCTCGGCCTGGGCGGGACTGCCGACGGGTACGTCGAGGGATTTCGCTCGATGGCCTTCGCGGGCCTGCTCATCGGCTTCGCCCGCGCCATCTTCATCGTGCTCGACGAGGGCCACGTGGTGGACACCATCGTGCACGGGCTCCTCACCCCGATCGCCGCGCTTCCCACCACGCTCTCGGCGATCGGCATGATGGGCTTCCACGCGCTGGTCCATCTGCCGGTGCCGAGCACCAGCGGGCAGGCGGTGCTCACCATGCCGCTGCTGGTGCCGTTGTCCGATCTGATCGGACTCTCGCGCCAGGTGACGGTGCTGGCCTATCAGTACGGGGCGGGCCTGTGCGAGCTGGTGACCCCGACCAACGGGGCGCTCATGGCGATGATCGCCGCGAGCGGGGTCCGGTACGAGGAGTGGCTCCGGTTCGTGCTGCCCATCGTCGGGGCGCTGGTGGCCCTGGCTGCGCTTGGTCTCGGTGCCGCCGTGGTCACCGGGCTCAGGTGAAGCCGGCCAGCGACTCGAGCTTGGCGAGATCGGCCACCCCGACATGCCGGCCGCGCTCCTTGCCGTGATCGAAGACGATCATGGTCGGGATGCCGCGGATACCGAACCGCCCGGCGATGGCCTGATCGGCATCGGTATCCAGCTTGAGCACGAGTACGTCGCCCGCGTGCCGCTTGGCGAAGTCGTCCAGCGTCGGGGCCATCATGTGGCAGGGCCCGCACCAGTCGGCATAGAAATCCACCGCGACGGGCACGGTCGTACCGTTGATCGTCTGGTCGAAATCCGGGCCGCTCACCTTGAGCGGCCGGTCCAGGAGGATTGGACGCTTACAGTTGGCGCACTTGGGGCCGAGCGCCAATTTCGAGAGGTCCACGCGATTGGGGGTCTGGCAGAACACGCAGCGCACCACGGCGCGGCGCTCGGCGGTCTGGGGCATACGTCCTCCTCTCCGAGCAAGGTAGGGAGGCCGCCGATCGCGGCACAAGCGCGGGGCGTCGGACCGCGTGACCATCTTCACAGACAGGAACAGTCCGGCTGGCATTACTGTTGCAAAGGTATAGAGGCATTCCCCCGCAAGGCGGCCATATGAGCGAGCTCACGATTCGAGAAATGGGACAGGACGAGGACTTCTCGGCCTGGTTCTCGGAGCTGCTCGAGCAGGAGGAGGGGCTCACCGGCTCCGGCGCCCTCGACGATCATTACCTCATTCTCAGCAACGAGATCGGGGACTGGGTCGGGGGCCTGCGCTACTGGCTGCGCGGCGGGGTGGCCCACTTGGTGGACGTGGTGGTCCTGCCTCAGGAGCGGCATAAGGGGCACGCACACCGGTTGCTCGCGGCCTTCGAGGAGCGCGCGGCCGAAGCCGGGGGACATGTGGCCGAATTCTGGACGGACGACCACCGGTCGGAGGGCCTGCTCGGGGCCCTGGGCTGGCGCCGTATCTTCCAGCGCGAGGATTACATAGGGCACAAGCGCTGGTCCCTCATGGAGAAGCAGTTGGGGACCGACGCCGGCTAGCCGGTCCGTCGTTGGCGCAGGGACGACCAGTCACTGTATCTTTGGTGGCTGGTCGTTTTGGCATCTACCAGTAACTGCATCAAAAGGAAACACATGGGGATTGCCCCGGATCCGGCGCGGGAACTCGCGTTGAAAATCGAAGTGTTGCGGGACCTCGAGGAGCCGGTGCGCGAGCTCATGGAGACCCACGAGCGCAAGCGGGACGTGTGGCTTCCGTCGGATATCCTGGGGCCCCAGCCCGAGAGCTGTCCCGACGAGTTCAACCGGAACCTGCGCGACCAGGCCAGGGGCATCCCGGATCCCATCCGCGCCGCGCTGGCGCTCAACATGCTCACCGAAGAAGGCCTTCCGCACTTCCACCGTCTGCTCGCGGTGTACCTGGGCGATGACAGCCATTGGCGGGCGTGGAATAATCTCTGGACCGCGGAGGAGGACCGGCACGGGCAGGTGCTCCACGACTACGCGCGGGACACCCGACTGTTCGACCAGCGGAAGATCGAGGAGATGCAGTTCGAGTACCTGCGGGCCGGCTTCCATCCCGAATGGGACAAGGATCCCTATCGGGTATTCGCCTACACGACGGTGCAGGAGCGAGCCACCCAGTTTTCCCACGCTGAGACGGGACGGATCGTCGGGGAGTACGAGCCGCGCCTGGCCCAGGTGCTGAGCCATGTCGCCAAAGACGAGGCCCGCCACTACGCGTTCTACCGGAGCGTGTTCGAGCTGATTCTGCAGCGCGATCCCAACGGCGCGCTGCACTCGGCGTCGTTCATCCTCCCGGCCATCGACATGCCCGGGGTCACGATGCCAGGATTCAAGGAGCTCGCGGAGGTGATTCGCCGAGCCGGGATCTACGGCCCGCGGGATTACCTCAGGATCGTGCAGGAGCAGATCCGCTACTGGAAAATCGAAAGTCTGCAGGGCCTCAACGAGATCGGCCGGATCGCGCAGGAGAAGATCATGGGCATCCCGGCCAGGCTCAAGCGGATCGCCGAGCTCATGGAGACGCGGAGCCGGGCCAAGACGTTCCGCTTCGAGGTCGTGTTCAACCGCGAATTCGCGATGGATTGATGGGCTGCCGAGCCCGCGCCAGTGCCATCCTCGGCCTCCTGTTGCTCGCCGCCTGTGGCGCCAAGGAGGCCAAGCGCCCCCCCGCCGCCGAAGCCGAGGAGCAGCTGCCGCCGGACCAGCGGGACGCCCAGGCCCTGGGCCGGGAGCTGTTCGAGCTGGTGGACCGCGCGGTGGACTACCGCGGCTCCCACCAGGGTCGCCCGGCCGGATCATTTCGTCAGATGGGCATCGACAGCCTCAGTCCCACCACCGTACGCCGACTGGTCAATCTCGCCCGAGAGCCCGTCGTCACCGTGGCCTTCCGCAGGGCGGACGGCCACGAGATCACCTCCTGTCGGGGTGACAGCCAGATCCTCGAGGCAGCCACCCTCAATGGCGGGCAGTTCACCGTCATGTGCACCACAAGCTCCGGTGCCCAGCGGCCCATGACGGTGGCCGGCGCCCGCTGAGCACAGCTCGCCATGCTCCTCGCCGCTCTCGTGCTCGCGTCCCGGATCGTCGTGATCCTCGCACTGGCGTACGCCTCGGCCGTGGCGCTTACCCACTGGGCGGTTCGGAGTCGCAAGCTCAATCCGTTCGGTGCCTGGCCCCGGTTCATGCGCCGGGCGAGTGATCCCGTGCTCCAGCCGCTCGAGCGCCGAATGCTCCGGGCAGGCGGGAATCCCCAGGATGCGCCGCTCTGGCTGGTGGGCATCGTCATTGTGGGTGGCCTGCTCCTCCTGAGCCTGGTGCAGTGGCTGGTCGGCTTCGCGGTGACGCTCGAGTTCCTGGTCCAGTCGGGGCCGCGCACGTGGGCTCGCTTCCTGGTGAGCGGCCTGTTCACGCTGATGATGGTGGCGCTGTTCGTCCGGGTCATCGCCTCGTGGTTCGGCATCTCACCGTACCGACCCTGGATGCGGCCGGTCATGCTGCTCACCGACTGGATCATCGAGCCGATCCGGCGCGTTCTGCCGCCGTTCGGCATGATCGACTTCAGCCCGCTGGTCGCGTGGCTGGTGCTGAGCATCGTGCGGGGCTTTGTGTTGTCGATGATTTAAGGCGGTCGGACGGTCGGACGGTCGGACGGTCGGACGGTCGGACGGTCGGACGGTCGGACGGTCGGACGGTCGGACGGTCGGACGGTCGGACGGTCGGATCAGGCAGGTGTGCCTCATCCCGAGGGAGCGCAAGCGACCGAGGGACCTTGCTGGGCTGGCTCGACCCATTCCGGTACAAGGTCCCTCGCTTCGCTCGGGATGACCGTGCTCGCGGTCCCTTCGTTACCGGCTTCACGACCGTCTGACCTATATGACCATCTATCGTCCGACCGTCTGACCGTCCGACCCTCTGCTATGCCCCCCTCCCCCCTTATCCCCACCCCGACCGGCATTCGGCTGCGACTCCACGTCCAGCCCCGCGCTGCCAGTACCGCGCTCGCTGGCCTTCACGGAGGGGCGCTCAAGGTGCGGGTCGCGGCGCCGCCGGTGGATGGTGCTGCTAACGAGGCGCTAATTCGATTCCTAGCGGAGCGGCTGGGGGTGCCTCGCTCCGGGGTGCGGGTCGACTCGGGAACCGGCGGGCGCGCCAAGATCGTTAGTGTCGACGGGATCGGGCTGGAGGCGGCACGCCGGCGGCTGGGCCTGTAGGGCCCATGGCCGGGCCTGGCGGAGTGGTTTAGCTTTGTGGGGTAGAACCAATTCGTTCGTGGCGATTTGCGCTGCTTGCGGCCACGTTAAACAACCGCTAAAACGCATCCCCTGAGGCGTTTTGGCCCTCGGGGTTTTTCGTTTCCGGAGCGCCTGTGCTCGTCGATCAAACCGCTCCACCCGCCCATTCGTCGACCGGCCTCACCCGCGAGGCGCGGCTCGCCCTGCTCGAGCCGCTGCTGGCCCAGCGCATCCTGGTCCTCGACGGGGCCATGGGGACGATGATCCAGTCCTATCGCCTGGAGGAGAAGGACTACCGGGGTGACCGCTTTGCCGACTGGCCGCGGGAGCTCCGGGGGCACAACGATCTGCTGACCCTGACCCAACCCGGGATCATCCGCGCGATCCACTCGGCTTACCTCGAGGCCGGCGCCGATATCGTCGAGACCAATTCCTTCACGTCGAACGCCATGTCGCTGGCCGATTACGGGATGGAGGATCTGGTCTACGAGCTCAACCGGGCCGCCGCCCGGCTGGCGCGTGGCGCGGCCGACGAGTGGGAGCGCCGCACTCCGGACACCCCGCGCTTCGTGGCGGGAGTGCTCGGGCCCACCAATCGCAGCGCGTCGCTCTCGCCGGACGTGAACGACCCCGGGTTCCGGAACGTCACGTTCGACCAGCTGGTGGCGACTTATGGCGAGGGCGCCCGCGGGCTGGTGGACGGCGGGGCCGACCTCCTGCTGGTCGAGACCATCTTCGATACGCTCAACGCGAAAGCGGCGCTCTTCGCGATCGATGCGCTGTTCGACCGGATGGGCTTCCGGCTGCCCGTCATGATCTCGGGAACCATCGTGGACGCGAGCGGCCGCACCCTGTCGGGGCAGACCGCGGAGGCCTTCTGGCACTCGGTCGCGCACGCGCGGCCCCTGAGCGTCGGCCTCAACTGCGCGCTCGGCGCGGTCCAGCTGCGCCAGTACGTGCAGGAGCTCTCGCGCGCGGCGCCCGTGTACGTGAGCGCGCATCCCAACGCCGGCCTGCCCAATGAATTCGGCCAGTACGACGACACGCCCGAGCACATGGCCACGGTGCTCCGCGAGTTCGCGGAGCACGGCCTGGTGAATTTCGTCGGCGGCTGCTGCGGCACGACGCCGGAGCACATTCGCGCCATCGCCGACGCGGTGCGTGGCCTCCCGCCCCGGGAGCGGCCGCAGCTCGAGCCCAAGCTCCGGCTCAGCGGCCTCGAGCCGCTCACGATCGGACCAGACAGCATCTTCGCCAACGTGGGCGAGCGCACCAACGTCACCGGCTCCCGGAAATTTGCCCGGCTCATCCTGGCGGGCGACTACGAGGCCGCGCTCGAGATCGCGCGCCAGCAGGTGGACAGCGGCGCGAACATGATCGACGTCAACATGGACGAGGGCATGCTCGACTCGGCCGGCGCGATGGTGCGGTTCCTCCAGCTCATCGCCTCGGAGCCGGACATCAGCCGGGTGCCCGTGGTGATCGACTCGTCCAAGTGGTCGGTGATCGAGGCGGGCCTCAAGTGCATCCAGGGCAAGGGCGTGGTCAACTCGATCAGCCTCAAGGAGGGCGAAGAGGAGTTCGTCCGCCAGGCCACGCTGGTGCGCCGCTACGGCGCGGCGGTGATCGTCATGGCGTTCGACGAACAGGGCCAGGCCGACACGGTGGAGCGCAAGCTGGCGATCTGCACCCGCTGCTATCGGATCCTCACCGAGCGGGTGGGCATTCCGGCCGAAGACATCATCTTCGATCCGAACATCTTCGCGATCGGCACCGGGATCGAGGAGCACAACGACTACGCGGTGGCCTACATCGAGGCCACCAGGCGCATCAAGGCGACACTCCCGCACGTGCAGGTGAGCGGCGGGGTGAGCAACGTCTCCTTCGCCTTCCGCGGAAACGACGCGGTGCGCGAGGCGATCCACGCGGTGTTCCTCTACCATGCCATCGAAGCGGGCATGGACATGGGCATCGTGAATGCCGGCCAGCTCCCCATCTACGCCGACATCCCGCCAGATCTGCTGGAGCTGGTGGAGGACGTAGTGCTGAACCGCCGCGCCGATGCCACCGACCGGCTGCTCGCCGCGGCCGACCGGGTGAAGGGGAAGCTGAGCGGCCAGGCCGCCGACCTCGCCTGGCGGCAGGCGCCGGTGCAGGAACGGCTCACCCACGCGCTGGTCGAGGGCATCGCCGACTACATCATCGAGGACACCGAGGAGGCCCGCCATCAGTTCGAGCGGCCCATCGAGGTCATCGAAGGTCCGCTGATGGCGGGCATGAACGTCGTGGGCGATCTGTTCGGCGCCGGCAAGATGTTTCTGCCCCAGGTGGTGAAGAGCGCCCGGGTCATGAAGAAGGCCGTGGCGCACCTGGTCCCGTTCATCGAGGCCGAGCGCGATCCGTCCGCCGCGGCGCAGAGCAACGGCCGCGTGCTGCTCGCCACGGTCAAGGGCGACGTGCACGACATCGGCAAGAACATCGTGGGCGTGGTGCTCCAGTGTAACAACTACGAGGTCATCGACCTGGGCGTGATGGTGCCGGCGGCGAAGATCCTGGAGACGGCCCGGCGCGAGAGCGTGGATATCGTGGGCCTGAGCGGCCTCATCACGCCCTCGCTCGAGGAGATGGCCTTCGTGGCGGGTGAGCTCGAGCGCGAAGGGTTCCGCATTCCGCTCCTGATCGGCGGGGCCACCACGTCGCGAGTGCACACCGCGGTCAAGATCGAGCCCAACTACAAGGGTCCCACGGTGCACGTGCTCGACGCCTCGCGCGCGGTCAGCGTGGCGGGCAGCCTGCTGAGTCGCACCCTGCGCGACGGGTTCGTGGCCGACGTCCGCCGGGAGTACGAGACGGTGCGAGCGGAACGGAGCCAGCGTGTGTCCAGCGAGCGCCGCCAGCCTCTCGAGGCCGCGCGGCGGAACCGATTGACCCTCGACTGGGCAGCGGTGACCCCGCCGGTGCCGTGCTCCACCGGGCTCACCGTGCTCGACGATTACCCGCTCGATGATCTCGTCGGCCGCATCGACTGGACCCCGTTCTTCCAGACCTGGGAGCTGTCCGGCCATTACCCCGACATCCTGAGCGATCCCAGGGTGGGCCAGGCGGCCACCGGGCTGTTCCGGGACGCCCAGGTGCTGCTCGAGCGGATCGTGCGGGAGCGCCTGCTTCGAGCCCGCGCGGTGTTCGGGGTATTCCACGCCAATGCGGTGGGCGACGACATCGAGCTCTATGCCGACGAGGACCGGGCCGAGCAGCTCGCGGTCATCCATACCCTGCGACAGCAGATGGTGAAGCCGCCCGGCCGGCCCAACCTCGCGCTGGCGGACTTCGTGGCGCCGCGGGAGACGGACGTCGCGGATTACGTCGGCGGCTTCGCCGTGACGGCGGGCATCGGGCTGGATAGGCTGGTGGCAGAATTCGAGAGCGCCCACGATGACTACAATGCCATCCTGGCCAAGGCGCTCGCCGATCGGCTGGCGGAGGCGTTTGCCGAGCGGCTGCACGAGCGGGTGCGGCGGGAGTACTGGGGCTACGCATCCGAGGAGTCGCTCGACAACGTCGACCTGATCCGCGAGAAGTACCAGGGCATCCGGCCGGCGCCGGGATATCCCGCGTGCCCCGACCACACCGAGAAGCGAACGCTGTTCGACCTGCTCAGGGCCGAGTCCAACGCCGGCATCTCGCTCACCGAGAGCGGCGCGATGCTGCCGGGTGCGTCGGTGAGTGGCTACTACTTCTGGCGCCCGGAAGCGCAGTACTTCGGTGTGGGCAAGATCGAGCGCGACCAGGTCGAGGACTACGCCCGCCGGAAGGGGATGGACGTGGCGAGCGTTGAGCGCTGGCTGGCCCCCAACCTCAACTACGAGCGCTAGCGTGCCCACCCTGCGCGACCTGCTGGCGGACGGCCGGGTCCACGTGGTGGACGGCGCCATGGGCACGATGCTGTACGGGCGGGGCGTGTTCCTCAACGTCTGCTACGACGAGCTCAACCTGCGGCAGCCCGACCTGGTGCGCGACATCCACCGCGAGTACGTCCGCGTCGGCGCCGAGCTGGTCGAGACCAACACCTTCGGCGCCAACCCGATCAAGCTGGCCACCTACGGCCTGGCGAGCGACACCGAGCGGATCAACACCTCCGCCGCGTCGCTGGCCCGTGAGGCGGCCGGGACCCGCGCCGCCGTGCTGGGGGCGATCGGGCCACTGGGCGTGCGGGTCGAGCCGTTCGGCGAGCTGTCGCTCGACGAGGCGCGGGCCGCGTACGAGCGCCAGGTGCGAGGACTGCTGGCGGGCGGCGTGGACGGAATCATCCTCGAGACCTTCAGCGACGTCGCCGAGCTGGGCGCCGCGGTGCACGCGGTGCGCGCGGTGACCGACCTGCCGATCATCGCGCAGATGACGGTGGGGACCGACGGCAAGACCCACTACGGAACCGACCCCATCGTGTTCGGCCCGGAGCTCCAGGCGATGGGGGTGGACGTCATCGGGGTCAACTGCTCCGTCGGTCCGCACGGCGTGCTCGAGGCGGTCGAGAAGCTGGCACGCGTGGTCACGCTGCCGATCTCCGCGCAGCCCAATGCCGGGCTGCCGCGCGAGGTGGGCGACCGGAAGATCTACATGGCGTCGCCCGAGTACATGGCGAGCTATGCCCGAAGGATGGTCGAGGCGGGTGCCAGGCTGGTGGGTGGGTGCTGCGGCACCACGCCGGACCACATCCGTGCCATCGTGGGCTTCGTGCAGAGCGTCTCGCCGCGGCATGCGTTCGACATGGGGACGCTGCCCCCGCCGGCTCCCGCAGTGGCCATGGAGCCGGTGCCGCTGGCCGCGCGCTCCCGGCTCGGGGCCAAGCTGGCCGAAGGCCGGTTCGTCACGACGGTCGAGATCGTGCCGCCCAAGGGCGTCGACCCGACGCCCATGTTCGAGCAGGTGCGCCAGCTCAAGGCGGCCGGGGTGGACGCGGTCAACGTTCCCGACGGGCCTCGGGCCCAGAGCCGCATGGGCGCGCTGCTCTCCGCCGTGATGATCGAGCGCGAGGTGGGCCTCGAGGCCGTCGTGCATTACGCCTGCCGGGACCGCAACCTGCTCGGCATGCTATCGGACCTGCTCGGGGCCTCAGCGGCGGGAGTTCGGAACCTTCTCATCATCACGGGCGATCCCCCGAAGATGGGTCCCTATCCCGAAGCCACGGCGGTGTTCGACATCGACAGCATCGGGCTCACCAACCTGGTGAGCCGGCTCAACCACGCGCTGGACCCGGGCGGGAACCCGATCGGCCAACCCACCAGATTCGTGATCGGCGTCGGCGTCAATCCGGCCGCGCCCGATTTCGAGCGGGAGCTCAAGCGGTTCGCCTACAAGGTCGAGGCCGGCGCGGAGTACGCCATCACCCAGCCGGTGTTCGACCTGGCCCAGCTCGACCGGTTCCTGGCCCACGCCGAAGGCTTTCGAATTCCGGTGGTGGCCGGCATCTGGCCCCTGGTATCGCTCCGGAATGCGGAGTTTCTCGCCAACGAGGTGCCCGGCGTGAGCGTCCCCGACGCGGTGGTCGAACGGATGCGCGCCGCCAGCGCGCGCGGCAAGGAGGAAGCGCTCGCGGAAGGTGTGCGCATCAGCCGCGAGATGCTGGAGGCGGTATCCGACCGGGTGCAGGGAGTGCAGGTGTCGGCGCCGCTCGGTCGGGTGTCGGTGGCGCTGGAGGTGCTGGCGGGGGCGCTGACTGCAGACGGAAAGACGGAAGGACGGGAAGATGGAAGGAAAGCGCAGGCCGAGATCGCCTGATCGCGCCGCGGGGCGGTCTTCCGCGCTTTCGTCTTTCCCTCCTTCCGTCTTTCCGTCCTTCCGTCTTTCCGGCTATTTTCTCCCACCTAACCGCGCCTCGGGAGCCCCACCCTATGCAGGACCTCCGCAGTGTCCCCGCGCTCACCACTCTGTCCGAAGAAGAGCAGCTGTTCCGGGATGCCGTCCGCGAGTTCGCGGAGACCGAGGTGCGGCCGCACGTGCACGCGATGGACGAGGCAGCCCAGTTCCGGGCCGACCTCATCCCCAAGTTCTTCGAGCTGGGCCTCATGGGGATCGAGGTGCCCGAGCAGTTCGGCGGCGCCGGCGGCGGAATCTTCATGTCGGTGCTGGCCATCGAGGAGCTGGCCCGGGTCGACGCGTCGGCGGCGATCTACGTGGACGTGCACAACACCCTCGTGAACAACGGCTTCCTCCGATGGGGTACCGACGAGCAGCAGCAACGCTACTTCCCGCGGCTCACCAGCGGCCTGCTGGGCGCGTTCGCGCTGTCGGAGCCCGGGAGCGGGAGCGACGCCTTCGCACTCGCCACGCGCGCCGAGCGGAAGGGCGACGCCTGGGAGCTCACCGGACGGAAGTTCTGGATCACCAACGGGGCCGAGGCGGGTGTGTTCCTGGTATTCGCGAATACCGACCCGTCCAAGGGTTACAAGGGGATCACCGGCTTCATCGTCGAACGGGAGTTCCCCGGTTTCGCCGTCGGCAAAAAGGAGAACAAGCTCGGCATTCGGGCGTCGAGCACCACCGAGCTCATCCTCGAGCAGTGCCGCGTGCCTGACGCGAACGTGCTGGGCCCGGTCGGGCAAGGGTACAAGATCGCGATCGAGACCTTGAACGAAGGGCGGATCGGCATCGGCGCGCAGATGATCGGGGTGGCCACCGGCGCCCTGGAGGCCGCGACCGCGTACGTGAAGGAGCGGCGCCAGTTCGGCAAGACGATCGCGGAGTTCCAGGGCGTGCAGTTCCAGCTGGCGCAGATGGCGACCGACCTCGAGGCCGCCCGTCTCATGGTGTACAACGCGGCGCGTCTCAAGGACGCGGGCCAGCCGTTTGCTCAGCAGGCGGCGATGGCCAAGCTGTTCAGCTCCCAGGTGGCCGACCGGACGACCTCGCGTTGCCTCGAGCTGTTCGGCGGCTACGGGTACTCCAAGGAGTACCCGGCGGAGAAGTACTACCGTGACGCGAAGATCGGCACCATCTACGAGGGCACGAGCAACATGCAGCTCCAGACCATCGCCAAGGCGTTGCTCAAGTAGCCTCCCTCAAGGAGCCTCATGCGCAAAGGGGACCTGCCGGCCGGCAGGTCCCCTTCGTGTTGCGGTGGACGCCGCTGTTCACGGCGCCGAGTCTGCTCCGCTCCGCTTCGCCGAGTCCTGCCTGGTGGTATCGATCGTGCCTTCGCCGCTCAGACCGCTGGTCGAATCCTGGTGCGCCATCCCTGGGACCGCGCGGCCGACGCTATCGCGGCCCGTGTCGCTCCGAACCGCCCCGGCGCCATTGGCCGGCGGCAGCGTGTCGGCCGACCTGATGTGCACCGTATCGATGGGCGCCGCTCCCGCATTCCCGTTCCGCCCCGAGCCGGCGCAGGCCGCCCCGGCGAGCACGGCAAACGCTGTCAGACAGGCGACAGTGTGAGATCGCATCCGGTCCTCCCCTGTGGATTCCCGACGTCGCGCGAGCGGAACGTGGCCCGCCCGCTACGGTGTCGTTGCGCAAGGGCGGAGTGTAGGCCTCGCGGGCCTTTCCGACCGTGACCACCGTCACCCGCATCTCGGCCCGGGATTTGCACTTGTGACGGCTGACCGGCGATACCGCCAGCCGGGGTTCTTCCGAAATCGGACCTCTTCGCGTAACGCCGTACCGAGCATGACGTTATAGGTTGACTTGCCACGTGGTCCCGGGCCATACATTCTCCCGCCCGAACCGAAATCACTTCTCGCAGGGACACGCCGTGGGTCTTTCATTGCTCCGCCGCCAGGTCGTGCTGCTGGCACTGACGGCCTCGCTTCAGGTTCCGTTCGCGCCGCTCGCCGCGCAAACCGACGCCGGGTGGCTCACCGAGCGCATGGAGGCGTGGTACCATCGCGCCCAGCGCTCGGCACCGGGCGACTGGGGCATTGCCATAGCCGATCAGTCCGGCCATCTCCTGTGGAGCCGTGATCCCGACCAGCAGCTCATGCCGGCCTCGACGGTCAAGCTGTTCACCACCGGCTTCGCGCGCAGCGTGCTGGGCGGCACCGCTCGCCGGCCCACCCGGATCGTCGGCGTGGGCTCGCTCGACAGCGTCACCGGCCAGTGGGTCGGCAGCTGGGCGCTCGAGGTCAACGGCGATCCTTCCCTCGAGCGCGCCGAGGGATCGGGCCCCACGCTCTATGACCTGGCGCTGCAGCTGGCCGGAGCCGGCATCCGGAAGCTCACCGGCCCGCTGCAGCTCCAGAGCTCCAACGGCCCGGCCGATGCCGTCTACCCCACCGTATGGTCCGCCCACCATCAGGGGCGCATCTTCGCTCCGTTGGTCGGGCCGCTCACGCTGCATGAGAACGTCGTCTGGATCACCGTGCAGCCCGGTGCCCGTGTGGGGCAGCGGCCGCGGATCCTGGAGACGGCGCCAGCCGGGATCCACAAGATGGTCACGGTCACGGCGCGGACCCGCTCGGGCCGCCGGTCGCGCTTGGCGCTGAGCGCGCGCACCGACGGAAGCTGGGTGCTCTCCGGCACCATCGGCGTGAGGGCCGCTCCCCGCCGGCTCACGGCCGTGGCGCGCGACCCGCGGGCGGTGCTCAACGCCGTGTGGGCCGGGGCGCTCGAGCGGGCCGGCATCGACTGGAATCCGTCGCCATACATCGGCGAGCCGCCCAAGGGCGGACCGCAGGTGCTGGCCGAAGTGTCGTCGCCCACCCTCGACTCGCTCGCCAGCGAGATCAACCGCCGGAGCCTCAACCTGGGTGCCGAGCTGCTGCTTCAGTGGGCCGGCGGCCGCGACCACGCGCCCGAGCTCCTCACCGATCACGTGCGCGAGGTCGTCGGCTCACAGGATGGCGTGACGCTGGTGGACGGGAGCGGCCTGTCGTACGACGACCGGGTGACGCCGCGGGCCTTTGTGACCTATCTGGCCAAATTTCCTACCACGCCGGCGGGACGGAATTTCCCGATGCTGCTGCCGGCCAACGGGACCGGCACCCTGCACCGGTTGAACAGCGGCTTCCCCGGGGTGGGTGTGGTCCGGGCCAAGACGGGGACCCTGGGCCGGGTATCGACCGTGGTGGGTTATCTCGGGCGGCCGGAGGGTACGCTGCTGGTGGCCCTCATGTACAACGGCGGGCGGCCCTGGGCGGCCCGACAGGCGCAGTGGAAGCTGTTCCGCGAGCTTGGCGCCAACGGCGTCGTCATCCCGACCGACACCATCCCAGACGTACCGCCCGTGCAGCTGGGCGGCGACCAGACCTCGCCGCCCCCGGCCTGGTGGCCGGTGGGCGCGACGGAGGCGGACGGGAAGACCGACGGTCAGACGGTCGGACGGTCAGACGGTCAGACGGTCGGGCGGTCAGATGATCAGACGGTCGGACGGGCGGACGCCCAGACGGTCGGACGGTCAGACGGTCAGACGGTCGGAACAACGGACGAGCACGCGGCAGGGGGAGGAGCAGGGGCCGAACGGTAGGGAACGTCTCTCCATCGCCTGGGTTCCTGCTAGTTCAATCGCCGAATGACAGTCCAACGGCATGCCCATCGGACATGAGGTCCCTGCGGGCGGCCTCGTTCATCCGGACGCATCTCCAGTGACGCCCGACCGCCTGAGCATCGTGACCACTTGAGCGTCCGAGCGCCTGACCATCCGACCGCCTGACCACCAACCGTCGATCATCCAACCGCCTGACGACCTGACCGTCTGACGACCTGCCCGTCTGACCGCCCCACCGTCTGACCATCCGACCGTCCGACCGTCTGACCGTCCGACCGTCCGACCGTCCGACCGTCGCCCCTAAAAAACCACATGCGCCAACATCGGCCCCTTCGGCTCGTCCGAGCGGCTCACGGCCGGCTCCATGGTGAGCGCGGCGCCCATGACGGGGGCGGGAACGCCCGGCATCGGCAGCGTCATGAAGGCGGGCCGCTGCATGTCGGCGTCGACCTCGACCGATCGCACCATGCCGGTCTCGGTGATGAACCAGAACTGGTATTTGCTGCCCGCCGGCGCGGGTGGCAGGCCGTGCACGATGACGCACCAGCGATGGGAGCTGGCGTCCTGGAAGATGAGCATGCCGCCCTGGCTGTGCCCGTTCATCGAGATCTGCGTCTGAAGCACCATGTTGGCGCGGCGCAGCACCGATAGCGTGTCTTCCAGGGCCGTGAGCCGAGTCTCTCGCTGGGCCAGCAGGGCCCGAAGGCCCTGACCCTCCCGCCGCTCGGAGAGTGCCAGGCCCCCCGCTGCCAGCACCAGAAGGGCGGCGGCGGCGAGCGGCAGACTCCGGCGCCAGCGGTAGGGCCGATCGAGCACGTCGCCCGCCGCACGGCGAGAGAAGCCCGGCGCCGGAGCCACCGGCGGCACGCCCATCGGCAGCCAGCCGAGGTCGCGCTCGAGCCTTGCCACCTCGCGGGCACACTCGTCGCAGCGCACCAGGTGGTCGCGGAAGGTGCGCTCCTCGCCCGGCTCCAGGCTCCGGGCCACGTAGGCCGCTCGGTTCTCGATGTACCAGTCGTGAGCGTTCATTCGATCCAGTCCTTGATGCCGGCCAGCGACACCCGGAGCTTGTCGAAGGCGAGCCGGAGCCGGGTCTTCACCGTGCCCATCGGGATGCCCAGCCGCTGCGCGATCTCGGAGTGGGTGAGCCCCTGGAAGTAGGCCAGCCGCACCACCTCGCGTTGCTCGGCCGGCAGCCGCTCGAGCGCGCCATGCACCGACTGGTGCACGTGCCACCCGGGCTGCGCGGCTTCGTCCACCTCCGGGGCGCGCACCCGATCCGCGGGCAGCTCGCCGTATGCCTCCGCCCGGGCGAGCTTGAGCCGCCACCGGCGCCGCCGCCGGAGCCGATCGATGGCGCGATTCCGGGCGATCCGAAGCAGCCAGGGCAGCAGCGCATCGTGCTCGTCGCCCAGCGCGCCGACCCGTTCCCACGCCGTCGCGAACACCTCCAGCACCACTTCTTCCGCCTCGTCCTGGTCGGTGAGCATAGAGGTCGTGAGGCCCAGCAGCCAGGGGCTCGCCTGCTCGATCAGCTCGACCAACGCCTGCTCGTCCCTGGCCATGAGCCGGCGTCGGAGGCTGGCCTCGCCGGTCAGGGTGAGCGCGCGACGCGCTCCCGGGCCGTCGGGGAACGGCCCGCCGGCACCTGCGCGGGGCGGCTCGGAGCTCGGCATTCGGGCCTAGAGATGCATCAGTCGACGGGGCGACGCCAGCCGAACAGCATGGATGCGCTCCTGTGCGGCCAAGGTACAGCCTCTGACCAGTGAACGCTCGCCGTCCTGGTCCGGTTTTCTTGGGGGAGCTTTCCGGAGGGTAGCGTTTGCGGATCGGCGGAAGGGCGGGAAACACAACGGGGACGTGTCCGCTGGACACGTCCCCGTCATCGTTGGGCGGTTCCGGCCGCTAGGTGCGTCGAGCGCTCGTCGCGAGCAGAACGACACCACCTACCAGTGCCAGCGCGCCGAGGATCGGCGGTACCGGAACCGATTCCTTCTTGTCCGCGTGGGCCTCGATCGGACCGACGTCCAGCACCTTCTCCTTGCGGGTGAACGAGAAGCCCCCGAAGGCGAGACCCGCGATGCCGACGATGATCAGCAGGATGCCGACGATCGCGGCCGGCCTCATACGACCCGTCTGCCCTGAATCAGCTGGATCAGGGCGATCACGATCGCCACGACCAGCAGCACGTGAATGAAGCCACCGAGCGTGTACGACGACACCATGCCCAGCAGCCACAGCACGAGCAGGATGACGAAGATGGTCCACAACATGACAGCCTCCCCTGGTTGGACCCGCGCGAGCTCGCCGGCGCGACCATCGGGCCGCTCACCCTTGCCTCGCGCCTGCCGCTATAACGGAACCCCGCCGGCCGATGCGAGCCGACGCGCGCACAGTAGGCTGCGGCCATTTCTGGCGCGGTGAGGACAGTCACGCGCCGAGGATGATCCAACACGCAAAAGCGTCCCACGGCCTGCGCTGGGGCTGGTTGTCAGCCCTCGGGCCCATCGGTATGTTTGGGCACCTTTCCAGCCAGGCGTTCCCGGCGGCCTCCTCGCTGCCTCGATACACTTCCGCACCCGATGATGCGTTGATCGCGCATCACCCTTCCTCGGAGACGTCCGGTATGACCAGATCGTCCGCTGCGTTCGCGCTCGCCGCCGCTCTCATGCTTGCCGCCTGCGACCAGGACCGCGCCCCGACCGAAGCCGCGCCCCAGACCTCCGGCGTGGCGTTCGCCAGGGCGCCCATCAAGACCGGCGGCTCGGCCCTCAAGGCGCTGCAGATCATCAATTCGCGTCTGACTCTCCGGCACGCCAAGTTCCAGATCAACCATGTCTCCTGGGTGACGCGGGGCGACCATCAGCCGATCGGCCAGGAAGTGTTCGCCGACGACCGGGGCAACAAGCACACCGGCTCGCACTTCGTCGCCGGCGATCCCCGGCGCGGACACGGCAACGTGCTCACCTACCTGGTGGACCAGAGCGATGGCGCTACCCATACCGGCGTCGGACTCACGAACGCGCAGACGGAAGCGGCCATCGACCGCGCGATGCACACCTGGGACGTCACGACCACCTGCTCCAAGCTCCCCATCGTCAAGGTAGCCGACCCGGGCAGCGATCCCGACCTGATCGACGGACTGGTCGGCTTCGGCGACATCGGCACGCCGTTCGCCGACATCACCCACGCGGGCTGGCTGCCGGCCGCGTTCTTCGACCTGTTCGCGCCCAACGGCAGCTCGTCCATCATCGGTATCACCTTCACCTTCGTCTTCGTCGACGAGAACGGGGTGCCGACCGACATCAATCACGATGGGGAGGAGGATACCGCCTTCCACGAGACCTACTACAACGATGCCTTCCCGTACGGCATCAATACCAACAACATCACGGCCCTCGACGTGGAGACCGTCGCACTGCACGAGTCGGGGCATGCGCTGGATCAGAACCACTTCGGGAAGATCTTCCTCACGCTGAGCAACGGGCGCCTCCACTTTGCGCCTCAGGCCGTCATGAACGCCGCCATCTCGACGCAGAAGCACTCCCTGCTCGGAACCGACATGGCCGGCCACTGCAGCCTGTGGGGCAGCTGGCCCCGGCGGTAGGCAGCCCCCGCAGCCGACCGGCAGGACCGGGGGTCGCGCTTCCGGCGCGCCCCCCGCCTTCTTAGTATCCCTTTTCCCCCTACGAAACGGCGCCATGGCCACCACCTCAGCCCCCCGACCCGACACCGCCACTCCGGGCACCAGCTTCGAGCCGTTCGTCCCGGCCTCCCGCTCCCCCGCCGAGCTCACGGCCCGTGCGCTCATCCTGGGCGCCATTCTGGGACTCGTGTTCGCGGCCTCGAGCGTGTACCTGGCGCTCAAGATCGGGCTCACCGTGTCGGCCTCGATTCCGATCGCGGTGCTGTCGGTGGCCTTCTTCCGGACCCTGGGACGCTCGACCATCCTGGAGAACAACATCGTCCAGACCACCGGCTCGGCCGGTGAGTCCATCGCGGCCGGCATCGTGTTCACGCTCCCGGCCATTCTGCTGATGGGCTACGATCTGAGCATCGGCAAGGTGGCGATCGTCGCGGTGGTGGGCGCGGTGATGGGGACGCTGCTCATGATCCCGCTTCGCCGCGCGCTCATCGTGAAGGAGCACGGGCAGCTCACCTATCCGGAAGGCACGGCCTGCGCCGAGGTGCTGGTGGCGGGCGAGAAGGGCGGCCTGCAGGCGCGCCGGCTGTTCCAGGCGTTCGGCCTGGCCTTCGCGTACAAGTTCCTGATGTCGGGGCTCAAGGCGTGGAAGGAGTACCCCGGCTGGGTCTCCAAGGGCTACCAGGGCGCTTCGATCTCCGCGGAGGTCTCGCCCGAGCTGCTGGGCGTCGGGTACATCATCGGGCCGCGGATCGCGGGGTACCTGTTCTCCGGCGGCTGCCTGGCCTACCTGGTGCTCATTCCGGCCATCAAGCTGTTCGGCAGCGGCCTCAGCAAGCCGATCTTCGCCGAGACCAAGCTCATCGCCGACATGAGCCCGGGTGAGGTGCGCGCGAACTTCGTGTTCTATATCGGCGCCGGCGCCGTCGCCTCCGCCGGCATCATCGCGCTCATCCGTGCACTCCCCACCATCTTTTCGGCGTTCAAGAGCGGATTTCAGGACCTGCGCGGAAGCCTGGGCGAGCGGGCCACCCGGCTTCGTACCGATCTCGATCTTCCCGTGTGGGTCACCGTGGTTGGCGCGGTGGGCCTGGCACTGCTCCTGACCGCGCTGCCGCAGCTCGCGGTGAACCTGCTCGGCGCCATCCTCATCGTGGTGTTCGGGTTCTTCTTCGTGGTAGTGTCGTCACGGATTACCGGCGAGATCGGCGTGAGCGCGAATCCGGTCTCCGGCATGACCATCGCCGCCCTGATCGGCACGACCGCGATCTTCCTGCTAATCGGCTGGACCGGGGTGGACCACCGGGTGGGCGCCATCTCCATCGCGGGCGTGATCGCGGTCTCCGCGAGCGTCGCCGGCGCCACCAGCCAGGACCTCAAGACCGGCTTCCTGGTGGGCGCCACGCCCAGGCGGCAACAGCTCGCCATCATCGTCGGCGCGGTGACGTCCGCGCTGGCCGTGGGCTGGACCCTCACGCTGCTCAACGCCAGCTACACCAACGTCGTCCCCGAGCCTCACCCCGGCGTCGTGCTCCAGGCCGCCGCGCCCGGCGCGGAGACCCGGTCGGTCACCTCACTGGGCGAGCGGATGCGCCACGCCGGCCGCGACTACGACGTGGTCCGGGTGAACCTGCCGACCCAGGGTATCCAGCCGGGCAAATACCTGGTGGACTCCGGCACGCACGAAGTGGCCTACCTGGTCGATCCCGGCATCGGCGGGCGGATCCGGGAGCTCGACGGACGCCCGATCACCAAGCTCGATTCGCCCAAGGCCACCATCATGGCGCTGGTGACCGACGGCATCCTCACCCAGAAGCTGCCCTGGGGGCTGGTGCTGATCGGCGTATTCCTCACGCTCAGTATCGAGCTCATGGGCCTGCAGTCGCTGCCGATCGCGGTCGGCGTCTACCTGCCGATCTCGACCTCCGCGTCGATGTTCGCGGGCGGCGTGGTGCGCTGGCTGGTCGAGCGGCAGGCACGGGGCGGCGCCAAGTCGATCGCGGAGGTCGAATCCGGCCCCGGGGTGCTGTTCTCCAGCGGGCTCATCGCCGGCGGCGCCCTCGCCGGGGTGGCGATCGCGGGGGTGGCCGCCGCACTGGTCAAGCAGGCGGACGCCGCCCAGGTGCCCGCGGCCGACTATCTGGCGCACGTCGCCGGCCTGCAGAGCACCCTCGGCGCGTTCGCGACCAACGACCTGGTGGCGCTCGTCGTGTTCGCCTGCCTCGGGGCGGTGCTCTACCGCGTGGCCAGCCGCTGATCTGCCGCTGACCTCCTGACCGGACCGGGCGCGCCAATGCGAGTCGTGACCCTCCTGCCGGGCGCGACCGAGATCGTCGCGGCGCTCGGCGCCGGCCAGATGCTGGCGGGAGTCTCGCACGAGTGCGACTATCCCGCCTGGGTTCGGAGCCTTCCCAGGCTCACCTCCACCCCGCTCGATCCGTCCCAGCCTGGCGCTGCCATCGACGCCCAGGTGCGCCAGCTGCGCGAGGCGGGGCGCGCGGTCATTCAGGTGGAGGCCGACGCGCTCGCGCGGCTCGCCCCCGACCTCGTCATCACTCAGGATCTGTGCGAGGTCTGCGCGGTGGCGGATGGCGTGGTGCATCGGCTGGCCGACGTAATGGCACGGCCGCCCCAGGTCCTGTCGCTCACCGGCCGGACCGTTCCGGGCGTGCTGGCGGACATCCGGCGGGTGGCCAAGGCACTCGATCTCACTCCCCAGGGCGATGCCCTCGCCGCCGAGCTTCGCGACCGCCTCGACCGCCTGGCCCCGCGGCCCGCTACCCGACGCCGGGTGATCTGCATCGAGTGGCTGGCGCCGCTCTACCTCGCCGGCCACTGGGTGCCGGAGCTGGTCGCGGCTGCCGGTGGCCTCGACGTCGGCGCCCAGCCGGGCGCGCACTCGGCGCTGTGGTCATGGGCGGACGCGATGGAGCTCGAGCCCGAGCTCGCCGTGGTCATGCTGTGCGGCTTCGACCTCGCGCGGGCACGGCAGGAGCTCGATCGGCTCGGGACCCGCGAGGAGGCGCGCTTGCTCGGATCGATCCCCGTGTGGCTCTTGGATGGCAACGCCTACACATCGCGTCCCGGCCCCAGAATCGTGGACGGCGCCGAGCGGATCCGCGCCGCCATCCGGGGCGAGGAACGCCCCGGCCTCGAGCGCTGGGAGCCCCGCGCGTGACCATCGCGGTCGAGCATGTCGCGGCCGGCCCGGGCCTGGACGACGTCCGTGCATTGTTCGAGGAGTACGCCGCCTCACTCGGTTTCGACCTCTGCTTCCAGGGCTTCGCTGAGGAGCTGGCGGGCCTGCCGGGGGCCTATGGACCGCCGACGGGGCGCCTGCTGCTCGCGCGGGAGGCGGAGCACCCGGCCGGGTGCGTGGCCCTGCGGCGGCTCAGCCCGGAAGTGTGCGAAATGAAACGCTTGTACGTGCGGCCAGGCTTCCGGGGCACCGGCCTGGGCCGTCGGCTGGCGGAGACCGTGATCGCGGACGCTCGATCGCTCGGGTACGCCGCCATGCGGCTCGATACCCTGATGACCATGGCCAGCGCGCGCGCCCTGTATCAGTCCCTCGGGTTCCGCCCGATAGCGCCGTACCGTCACAACCCGGTCCCCGGCGCCGAATTTCTGGAACTCGAGCTGGGGCCGGCCGAGGGGTAGACAACAGGGCGCGTGGCCGCGACCTTTGTCGCTCTTCTCACCACCAGGCTCATGACACCCGAATCACTCACCTTCCTGAAAACCCTGCTCGACACGCCGGGTCCCTCGGCGTTCGAGGCCGCGCCCGCGCGCGTGTGGCGCGCCGAAGCGCAGCGCTTCGCCGACGACGTGCGGGCCGACGTCGCGGGCAACTCGTTCGCCACCCTGAACGGGTCGGGTCGCCCCCGAGTCATGTTCGCCGGACACATCGACGAGATCGGCGTGATGGTCACGCACATCGACGACGAGGGCTACGTCAGCTTCGACACCATCGGAGGCTGGGACCACCAGGTGTTCGTGGGCCAGCGGGTGAGACTGCTGGGACGTCAGGGCGCGGTGGTCGGGGTGGTGGGCAAGAAGGCGATTCACCTGATGGACAAGGACGATCGGGACAAGGTCTCCAAGGTGGAGGACCTGTGGATCGACATCGGCGCCATCAGCCGAGCCGAGGCCGAACAGCAGCTCCGGATCGGCGACCCCGGCGTGCTGGCTGCGGGCGTGCTCGAGTTTCCCAACGGCCGGCTGGTCAGCCGGTGCATCGACAATCGCATCGGCGCGTTCGTCGTGCTGGAGGCGCTCCGGCTGCTGTCGACGAATCCCAGGCCGGCCGCGGCCGTGACCGCGGTCGCCACCACGCGGGAGGAGATCGCGGCCATGGGCGGCGGCGCGCGCTCGTCGGCCGCCACGCTCGAGCCCGACGTCGCCATCGTGATCGATGTGACCCACGCGACCGACTATCCCGGGATCGACAAGCGCAAGCACGGCGACTACCGCCTGGGGAGCGGGCCGGTGCTCTCGCGGGGCGCATCGGTGAGCGAGCTGGTGTTCGAGCGACTGGCGGCCGCGGCGGAAGCGGAAAGCATCCCCTACACCATCGAGGCCGCGGCGCGCGATACCCGTACCGACGCCGAGGCGATCTTCAACGCCCATCGCGGGGTGGCCACGGCGCTGGTCTCCGTTCCGAATCGCTACATGCACAGCCCCAACGAAATGATCGTGCTCGAGGACCTCGACCGGACCGCACGGCTGCTGGCCGCGTTCGTCCGCCGCCTCGCTTCCGACACCGACTTCGTGCCGCGCTGAGCGCGGCGTAGTATTCTTCCAGCGTATGTCCGCCCGCCGCATCTTTCCCGGCCTGACCGCCCTGATGGCCCTCACCGTCAGCCTCGAAGCCCAGCAGATGGGAACGGCTACGCACGAAGTCGTGCGTGCCGCGCCGCCGCCGGTGCTGCCGATCGACGACATCCGCTTCCTGAGCGATGATCGGCTCGCGGGTCGCATGACCGGCAGCCCCGGAGCCGATACCGCGGCCGCCTACCTTTCCCGTCGGTTCCAGGCCGTGGGGCTCCAGCAGTCGGCCGGCGGGTGGTTCCAGACCTTTCCCATCTCGCGCGATGCGCCGGCCGCGCAGATCGCGCATGTCGGCGGCCTGACCGGGCGGAACGTGATCGGTGTGCTGCCGGGGCACGACCCGGTGCTCCGGAACGAAGCGATCATCGTCGGCGCGCACTACGACCATCTGGGGCTGGGCGGGTTCGGCAGCCTCGATCCGGACAGCAACGGCAAGGTGCACAACGGGGCCGACGACAACGCCTCGGGCGCGGCCATGCTGATCGAGATCGCCCAGCGACTGGCGGCCGCACCGCCGGCTCGGACGGTGGTGTTCATCGCGTTCAGCGGCGAGGAGCTCGGACTCCTGGGCTCGGCCTACTACGTGAAGCAGCCGGTGTATCCGCTGTCCACCACGCTCGCCATGATCAACCTCGACATGGTGGGCCGGCTCCGGCAGAAGCGGCTCATCGTGTACGGCTCGCGCAGCGCCAGGGAGTTCCCCAAGCTGCTCGACTCGCTCAACTGGTACGCCGGATTCGACCTCAAGGCCCAGGGCGACGGGTACGGTCCCAGCGACCAGTCGTCATTCTACGCCGCCGGGCGGCCGGTGCTGCATTTCTTCACCGACCTGCACGAGGATTATCACCGGACCACGGATGACTGGCAGAAGATCAACGTCGAGGGGTTCGAGAAGGTGGCCGCCTTCGTCACCGGCGTGGTGACGGCGCTGGCCAACCGCCCGGGGCCGCTGACCTTGATGCCCGCGGCCACGCAGATCTCCGCCAGCGACGCCACTGGTCCGCCGATGCCGGGCTACGGCGCGTATCTCGGGACGGTGCCGGACATGACCGACAACCCGGGTGGCGTGCGGCTGCTGGGAGTGCGGGCGGGCAGCCCCGCGGAAAAGGCCGGCCTTCGGGGCGACGACATCATCACCAGGATCGGAGACATGAGCGTGCCGGACCTGGAGGCGATGACCGAAGCGCTGAGGCGCCATCATCCGGGAGACACGGTGAGCGTCGTCGTCCGGCGTGGCACCCAGACCACTACCCTGCAAGCCGTGCTTGGCGAGCGAGGAGGCTGAGGTGCCGGTGCTCGATGCCGATCGCGTGGTGGCCTCCCTTCGCGGCGCGTTCGCGCGGGAGGTGGGGCGGCAGGAGCTCTTGGAGCTCGCGGCCGAGCGGATCCGCGCCGCCGGGGCGCCCTACACGTCGGTGTACCTCTACATGCTCCATGGCGCGGAGCTGGTGCTCGAGGCCCATGCCGGCCGCGACACCGAGCACACCCGCATCGCGGTGGGCCACGGCGTGTGCGGCACCGCGGTGGCCACCGGCCAGGACCAGAACGTGCCCGATGTCCGCGCCATCACCAACTACATCGCCTGCAACGCGTGGACCCGCTCCGAGCTGGTCGTGCTGATCCGCCGCGGTGCCACCATCCTGGGCCAGATCGACGTCGACAGCGACGTCCCCGACCCGTTCACGGCCGAGGAGGAAGCGGAGGTCCGGAAGGTGGCCGACGCGCTGGCGGTGCTGCTCTGACCGCGTGAGCGGCACGGAATCGGTTCGCGTGCCCGGCGCGGAGCTGTTCGTGCGTCGGGTCGGCGCCGGGCGGCCGGTGGTGGTGCTCCATGGCGGGCCGGGCGCGGACCACGAGTATCTCCGCCCGGGTTTCGATGCCCTCGCCGACGGCCGCGAGCTCATCTACTACGACCAGCGCGGCGGCGGCCGCTCGCCGGTTCCACGGGACGTGCCCGTGGGGTGGACCGAGCAGGTAGGGGACCTCGAGGCGCTCCGCCGTCACTGGGAGCTCGAGCGGCTCACCGTGGTGGGATATTCCTGGGGCGGGCTGCTGGCGCTGCTGTACGCGCTGGAGCACCCGGGCCGGATCGGCCGGCTCGCCCTGGTCTCGCCCGCGCCCACCTGGCGGGCGGCGCGGGAACGCTTCGAGGCGACCTTCTCGCGCCGGAACCTCGACCCCGCCTTTCAGGACGAGCGCCGCGCCCTGCGGGAGAGCGGTCTCCGTGAGCGCGACCCGGCCGCCTTCCAGCAGCGCATCTTCGAGCTGTCAGTCGCCCCGTACTTCTTCGACCCGGCGCGCGCCCGCGATCTCACCCCGTTCCGGGTCGTGAGCCGGACGCAGCAGGAGGTCTGGCAGACCCTGGGGGATTACGATCTCCGGCCCCGCCTGCCCGAGCTGGCCGGCACACCAGCGCTGGTGCTCCACGGCGAGGAGGACCCGATCCCGATCGACGCGGCGCGGACGGCGGCCGAGCTGCTCCGGGCCGAGTTCCATCCCGTTCGCCGGTGCGGCCACGTTCCGTACGTCGAGGCGTTCGAGACCTTTCGGGCGGTGGTGGGCGCCTTTCTCGGGTGAGGCCCGTCCTCATCCCGAGCGCCCGCCCCACCCACTTCCTCGGGGCTATCTTCCCACCATGTCCCGCCCCACCCCCTTCGACCTCGTGTTCGCCAGCACCGCCGAGACGGTTTTCCCCCGGATCAGGGCCGCCCTCGAGCGCGGAGGTCATGACCCGGCCGATCGCGATGCCTTCCTGCTGGTGCCGGAGGTCGTCTCGCTGCTGCACGATCTCCGCCCGGAGGCCGGACTCGGCGAGGGGATGGATCAGCTGGTCGCGCTGGTACACCACGCGTATCTGCTGTGGGACGCGGGCGTGCTCACGCTTCCGCTCAGCGCGGATCGCCTCGCCGCGCTGCTGGATGCGCCCGAGCCGGACCCGGCCTCGCCGGAGGAACCGCCCCGCGCGTACTACGCGCAGCTCCAGGACCGCCAGGTCTGGGCCCGCGTGGTGGACGACCTCCCGGCCGAGCCCATGGATGGCTGTTTCGTCCACATTGCGGGAGACGAGCTCCGCGTGCTTGGCATCTTCGGGATCCGCCCCGAGCGCGACGGCTTCAGCGCGGTGGAGACCGCGGGGCCAAGGCCGCGTGCGCTCGAGCGGCCGGATGGGAGCCGGCTGTTCTCTCCGGTGCTGACCGGCGGACAGGCGGCCGGCCTTTTCTCCATCGTGGGGGGCGAGGAGCTGCTCGAGCTGGGATGGCGGACCCGCACGCTGGCCAACTCCCTCTCCACGCCGCCTCGATGACCGACGCCGTCCGCAGCTTCATGGACAAGAAGGCGGTGGCGCAGGTGCTGGAGCAGATCGCCGCCTTCCTGGAGCTCAAGGGCGAGAATCCGTTCCGGATCCGCGCCTTTCGAACGGCCGCGCGCGCCGTGGGGAGCTTCACCGGCGACCTGCGGGAAGGGCTGGAGGACGGAAGCCTGGCCGCCAGCAAGGGTGTCGGCCCCGCCACGCTGCAGATCGTCTCCGAGATCGTGACCACCGGACGGGCCAGCATGCTCGAGGAGCTGCGCGAGCAGATCCCGCCCGGGCTGGTCGAGATGCTCGCGATCTCCGGCCTGGGCGTCGCGAAGATCCGCCAGATCCACGAGGTGCTCGACATCGACTCGGTGCCCGAGCTCGAGGCCGCGGCGCTGGACGGCCGGCTGGCCAAGCTGCCCCGGTTCGGCCCCAAGACCAGCGAGAACATCCTCAAGGGCATTGCCTACCTGCGCCACGCGAGCGCCTACCGGCTGCTGCACCACGCCGCGGACGAGGCCGAGGGCCTCCGCGCCGCGCTGGAGCGGATGCCGGGAGTGACCCAGGCGGTCGTCGCCGGGGACGTCCGCCGCCGGGCCGAAGTGGTGCGCGACCTGGTGCTGGTGCTCGGCGCGGACGTGGCCCCCGGCGAGCTGTTCAAGCGGCTGAGCCAGCTGCCCGGCGTGCACGAGTTCGCCGGCCAGGACGATCGCCGCGTGACCTTGCGGTTCGCCGGCGGGGCCAGCGCCCAGATCATCGTCACCACCGCGGTCAACTTCGGCGCCGTGCTGGCGCAGGCCACCGGCTCGGAGGTCCATCTCCGCGATCTGGCGGCGCACGCCTCCACCCGGGACTTCGCGCTCACCGGCGCGGCGCTGTGGCAGGGCAGCGCCTTCGTCCCCACGCCCGACGAGCGCGCGTTCTACGGCGCGCTGGGTCTCGATTTCATCGAGCCCGAGCTCCGCGAGGGGCAGGGCGAGGTCGCCGCGGCCGCCGAGCACCGCCTGCCCCGCCTGCTCGATCGGAGCGACCTCCAAGGCCTGCTCCACTGCCACACCCGCTACTCGGATGGATCCAATACCGTGGAGCAGCTGGCCCTGGCCAGCCGGGACGCGGGCTACCGCTACGTCGGCATCACGGACCACAGCCAGGCAGCGGCCTATGCCGGCGGTCTCCGGGCCGACGACCTGGCGCGGCAGGCGGACGAGATCGACGAGGTCAATCAACGCCTGGACGGCATCCGGGTCCTCAAGGGTGTCGAGGCCGACATTCTCCAGGACGGGCGCATCGATTTCGATGACGGGGTGCTGGGCCGGCTCGATTTCGTGATCGCCTCGATTCACACTCGCTTCAACATGGGCGAGCGGGAGATGACGGCGCGGATGCTCGCCGCCATGGACAATCCGCATCTCACCATCATCGGGCACCCGACCGGCCGGCTCCTCCTCTCGCGCGATCCCTACGGACTCGACCTCGACGCCGTCATCGACAAGGCGGCCGCCAACGGCGTGGCCCTCGAGATCAACGCCGACCCGCACCGGCTCGACCTCGACTGGCGCGCGGTGCGTCGCGCTCGCGCACAGGGAGTCGCCATCTCGATCGGCGCCGACGCTCACAATACGGCCGGGATCGGCAACGTGGAATACGGGGTGGGGATGGCTCGGAAGGCGTGGCTCGGGCCGGGCGACGTGCTCAACGCCCAACCGGTGGACGCCTTCCTGGCGCACGCCGCGCGGCGGAAGACGCGATGAAGGCCAAGGCCCGGGCCCGCACGCGGCCGCGCCCCCGTCGCACGCGCGACGCGCCGGAGCGGGCCCCGGAGATCCTGTCGCGGCTCCGGGCCGCTTATCCGGACGCCCGCTGCGCGCTCGACCACCGGAACGCGTTCGAGCTGCTCTGCGCCACGATTCTCTCCGCGCAATGCACCGATGCCCGGGTCAACCTGGTGACGCCCGTGCTGTTCGCGGCCTACCCGACGCCCGAAGCACTCGCCCGCGCGCGCCCCGCCGACGTCGAAGCCATCATCAAGTCGACCGGATTCTTCCGGAACAAGACCCGGAGCCTGATCGGCATGGCGCAGGCGCTGGTCGCGGAGCACGGGGGCGAGGTCCCGCGCACCATGGAGCAGCTGCGAGTGCTGCCGGGCGTGGGCCGCAAGACCGCCAACGTGATTCTGGGCAACGCCTACGGCATCAATGAGGGGATCACGGTCGACACCCATGTAGCGCGGTTGAGCCGGCTGCTGGGGCTCACCCGCGAGTCCGACCCCGCCAAGATCGAGCAGGACCTCATGCCGCTCTTCCCCCGCGAGGATTGGGGGCTGCTCTCCCATCTGCTGATCTTTCATGGACGTCAGGTCTGCATTGCCCGCCGGCCCCGGTGCGGTGAGTGCGTGCTATCCGACCTGTGTCCGTCCTCCCTGGTCTGACCTGCCGCGCGGGCAAGGAACTTGCTCACCAGGCGACCGGCATCACGCTCCCGCCTGATCGCCTTCGTATATTGCCCGTCATGGCGCCTTCGATGGCCGTTGGAGGCTGGTAGCGGAAGTTATTGCAGCAAGTACACTTAGTACTTACGGGGCGGCTGTTGACCCAATCGTATGACGCCACGAGCCGGGGAGCGGCTGTAGTTTCGGCCCCGCCATCCCACCAGTCCTGGGAAACCCGGACCGGGAGCTCCGCGAGTATTCCCGCGGATCCCCGGAGGATCCTGGTCGTGGCGCCGCAGCCATTCTACCAGGATCGGGGAACGCCGATCGCCTTGCGCCAGGTGTTGCGCGCGCTGAGCGAGCTGGGGCGTGCCGTCGACCTGCTGACCTACCCGATCGGCAAGGACGTCGAAATCGCCGGCCTTCGCATTCTCCGATCGGGCAACCCGTTCCGGTTCGAGTCGGTACCGATCGGCCTGTCGCTCCGCAAGATCGTGCTCGATGTGCCGCTGACCGTCGCGCTGCGCGGGCAGCTCGCCCGCGAGCGGTACACCTGCGTCCATGCCGTCGAGGAGTCCGCCTTTCCCGCGGCGATCTACGCCCGCCAGCACGGCATTCCGCTGCTGTACGACATGCAGTCCAGCATCCCCGAGCAGGTGGGCCTGCTCGGGCCCCTGAGCTTCGGGCCGACCCGCCGGATGCTCGACGCGGCGGAGCAGTGGCTTTTGAGCCAGTCGAATGTGGTGGTCACCAGCGCGGGGCTGGCTTCGCGGGTTCGTCAGATGGTGCCGAGCGCCACCGTGCGCGAGTGGCACTTCGCGAGCGCGGCCGCCGGCGCTGATCCCAAGGATGTGGGCCGGCTCCGTCAGAGCCTCGGCCTCGGGCCGCAGGATCGCGTGGTGCTGTACAGCGGCACCTTCGAGGCCTACCAGGGACTGCCCGATCTGATCGCTGCGATCCCATTGGTGCGGGAGCGCTGCCCGCAAGCCACCTTCGTCTTCGTGGGCGCCGAGCGCAGCGAGCCCGAGCTCGCGAGCGCCGTCCCGCACATCGAATCCGGTGCGCTTCGGGTGGTGGACCGCCAGCCACGCCACGAGATGCCCGCCTTCCTTGCCATGGCCGACGTGCTGGTGTCCGCCCGCGCGTACGGCGGTAATCTCCCGCTCAAGATCTTCGATTATCTGGCGGCGAGCCGGCCCATCGTCGCGACCGACATCCCCACCCACCGCACCGTCCTGTCGGAGGAGCGGGCGGTGCTGGTCGAACCGCGCACCGAGGCGCTCGCCGAGGGCATCCTCGGCGTGCTGGCCGACCCGGAACGCGCCCAGCGGCTCGCGACGGCGGGACGTCAGTACGCCAAGGCTCACCTGGGGTGGGGCAGATTCGTGCAGTCGGTCTCCGAGCTCTACGACGAGGTGGAGCGGCATGCCGTCGCCTGAGGCGACGCATCAGACCGCGTCGGTCATCATCCCGGCCCGCAACGAAGCCCAGACCATCGCGCGGCTGGTTCACGCCGTGCTGGACCAGGCCCCACCCGGCTGGAACGTCGAAGTGCTGCTGGTCGACGATGGCTCGACCGACGACACCGTCGCCGTCGCCCGCGCGGCTGGCGCGCGCGTGCTCGAGCTGGGCTCCCGCCCGGGCGGCGGCAATCCCGCCGTGGGGCGGAACCGCGGCGCCCGGGCCGCGGTCGGCGATCCACTGA
>DATEJD010000494.1:0-3802 GCA_035278325.1 Gemmatimonadales bacterium
CCCCTTCGCTTCGCTCAGGGTGACTCCGCTCACCGTCACCGCTCTTGCGTCCCCTCCGCCCCACGCGCTAGGATGCCGTCGACCGTCACCATCAATCCGCGGGTGTGCCGTTCCCGCTCACCGCTCACCGCTCACCGCTTACCGTCACCGCCATGCGCCTCCATCCCTTCCGCGCCCTCCGCCCCGCGCCCGCCCTCGCCCAGCGTGTGGCCTCGGTGCCGTACGACGTGGTGAACCGGAGCGAGGCGGCGGCGCTGGCGGAGGGCAATCCGCACAGCTTCCTCCATGTCGGCCGCTCGGACATCGACCTGCCGGCGGACGTCGACCCCCACGATGCCCGCATCTACACCAAGGCACGCGAGGCGCTGGATCGGTTCCAGGCGGACGGAACGCTGGTCCGCGAGGCGGAGCCATCGCTCTACCTCTACCGCCAGATCATGGACGGCCGGGCGCAGACCGGCGTGGTGGGGTGCGTTCACATCGACGACTACGAGCGCGACACCATCCGGAAGCATGAGAAGACCCGCCAGGACAAGGAAGACGACCGGACCCGGCACGTGCTCACGCTGCGCGCCAACGCGGAGCCGGTCTTCCTCACCTACCGGCCGCGGCCGGATCTGCAGGCGCTCACGGCGCCGATCGCCGCCGGCGCACCGCTCTACGACTTCACGGCGCCCGACGGGGTCCGCCACCTCGTGTGGCGCATTGCCGATCCGACGCCGTTCGTGGACGCCTTCCGCCAGGTGCCGCTGGCCTACGTGGCCGACGGTCACCATCGCTCGGCGAGCGCGTGGCGAGCGGGGCGCGAGCTCCGGAGCGCGCCCCCGCAGCATCGGGGTGACGGCGAGTACAACTGGTTCCTCGCGGTGCTGTTCCCGTCCGACGAGCTCCGGATCCTGCCCTACAACCGCGTGGTGCGCGACCTGGCCGGTATGGCCGCGCCCGAGGTGCTGGCTCGACTGTCCCACCTGGGGCGGGTGAGCGTTACCGACAATCCGATTCCACCATCTCCGGGCACGTTCTGCTTCTTCCTGATGGACCGCTGGTATCGACTCGAGCTGGACGAGGCCACCATCGACCGGAGCGATCCCATCGCCTCACTCGACGTGTCGCTGCTCCAGGACCGGGTGTTGGGGCCCGTGCTCGGGATCGGCGACCCGCGCACCGACAAGCGGATCGACTTCGTGGGGGGGATCCGCGGGACCGCCGAGCTCGAGCGGCGGGTGCGCTCGGGCGAGATGGCGATCGCCTTCTCGCTCTACCCCACCACGCTGGAGCAGCTCATGGCGGTGGCCGACGCGGGCCAGATCATGCCGCCCAAGAGTACCTGGTTCGAGCCCAAGCTGCGCAGCGGCCTCTTCGTGCATACCTTGTAGGCTCACCGATACCGGCCAGGAGCTGAGTGGCGATGAAGGTGCTGATCGCGGACAAGTTCGAGAAGGTGGGCGTCGACGGGTTGAAGGAGCTTGGCTGCACCGTCGTGTCGCAGCCGGATGTCAAAGCCGAGGAGTTGCCGGCGGCCATCAAGGCCACCGACCCGCACATCCTCATCGTCCGCGGCAAGAAGGTGAGCGCCGACGCGCTCAAGGCCGGGACCGCGCTCACCCTGGTGATCCGGGCCGGCGCGGGCATCGACACCATCGACGTCGCCACGGCCTCGAGCCTGGGCGTGTTCGTCTCGAATTGCCCGGGCAAGAACTCGATCGCGGTCGCCGAGCTGGTGATGGGACTGCTGCTCGCGTGCGATCGGCGCATCCCCGACCAGGTCGCCGAGCTCCGCGCCGGCACCTGGAACAAGGGCGAGTACTCCAAGGCCCGGGGGCTTCACGGCCGGAGGCTCGGCATCGTCGGGCTGGGACAGATTGGCCGGGAGGTCGCGGTGCGGGCCAAGGCGTTCGGCATGCGGGTCATCGCGTGGTCGCGGACCCTCACCCACGAGGAGGCCGACCGGTTGGGCGTGGCCTACGCGCAGACGCCGCTCGAGGTCGCGCGGCTCGCCGACGTGGTCACCGTCAACGTGGCGGGGAACGCGGAGACGAAGCACCTGGTGAACGCCGAGTTCCTGGCGGCGATGCGGCCGGGCGCCTACTTCATCAACACGTCGCGCGGCACCGTGGTGGACGAGGCGGCCCTGGAGCAGGCGGTGCGGGAGAAAGGGATCCGCGCCGGGCTCGACGTGTTCGAGAACGAGCCGGCCGGCAGCACGGGCACCTTCGGCAACCCGATCGTCAAGGTCCCAGGCGTGTATGGCACCCATCACGTGGGCGCCTCGACCGAGCAGGCGCAGGTGGCGATCGCGCACGAGGTGATCCGCATCGTGCAGACCTTCCAGGACACGGGCGAGGTGCCCAACGTGGTGAACCGGCTGGCGCGAAGCTCCGCGACGCACGTGCTCTCGATCCGCCACCGCAACCGGCCCGGCGTGCTGGCCCACGTGTTCGGCGTACTGGCCAACGGCGAGATCAACGTCGAAGAGGTGGAGAACATCATCTATCACGGCGCCCAGGCGACGCTGGCGCGGATTCACCTGGACGGCGTGCCCGACGCGGGGGCGCTGGAGCGGATCCGGAGCGGGAATCAGGACATCATCAGCGTGGAGCTGAGCGAGATCGACGGGAGAGGACCCCACTCATGACCGACCGCATCTTCAACTTCAGCGCCGGCCCTGCCGTGCTGCCCGAGCCCGTCCTCCGCAAGGCGCAGGAGGCGATCTGGAACGTGGCCGGCAGCGGCATCGGCATCATGGAGCACAGCCACCGCGGCAAGGTCTTCGACAAGATCATCGCCGAAGCGGAGGCCAGCTGCCGCGCACTGGCCAACATCCCGGACGAGTACGCGGTGCTGTTCCTGCAGGGCGGCGCCTCGCTCCAGTTCTCGATGGTGCCGATGAACTTCCTCCCCGCTGACCGTACGGCCGACTACCTCAATACCGGCGTCTGGTCGCAGAAGGCCATCAAGGAAGCCAAGATCCTGGGCCGCCAGGTTCACATCGCCGCCACCAGCGAGGCCACCAGCTTCGACCGGATCCCCAAGCCGGACGAGATCACGTACTCGGCCAATCCGGCCTACGTGCATCTCACCACCAACAACACGATCTACGGCACCCAGTGGAAGAGCGAGCCGGCGGTGCCGTCCGGCGTGCCGCTCATCGCGGACACCTCGAGCGACATGTACAGCCGCCCACTCGACGTCCGGAAGTACGCGCTGATCTACGCCGGCGCGCAGAAGAACCTGGGCCCGTCGGGCACGGTGCTGGTGATCATCCGGAAGGACCTGGCGGAGGCCGGCCCCAAGACGCTGCCGACGATGCTCCAGTACCGCACGTTCGTGGCGGAGAACTCGCTCTACAACACGCCGCCGACGCTGGGGATCTACCTGGTGGGCGAGGTGTTCAAGTGGATCCAGTCGCAGGGCGGCCTCGTCGCGATGGCCGAGCGCAACGAGGCGAAGGCCAGGCTGCTGTATGACTACATCGACTCGACCGACTTCTTCCGCGGGACGGTGCAGAAGGACAGCCGCTCGCTCATGAACGTGTGCTTCCGCGCGCCGACCGAGGAGCTGGAGAGCAAGTTCATCAGCGAGGCCACCAAGCGCGGGCTGGACGGGCTCAAGGGACACCGGAGCGTGGGCGGCATGCGGGCGAGCATCTACAATGCGTGCCCGCGAGCGGCCGTCGAGGCGCTCGTAGCCTTCATGCAGGAGTTCGAGCGGGCGAACCGCGGGGCGGCGGCGGCGCGGGCATAGAGATCGCTGCATCAGCCCAGAGCTCGCAGCGGGGCCGGGCCAGGGAACGGGCCGAACC
>DATEJD010000495.1:0-7973 GCA_035278325.1 Gemmatimonadales bacterium
GATACCGCGCGATGATCCCGGCTCGGGCCAACCGCCTGCAGCTCGCCGCGGTGCTGACGATCCTCGTGGTGCTCCACTTCTACGTCCGGCCCCGACTGGGCGGGCCGCGCATGAGCCCCGATTTCCTGTTCGTGGCCCTCATGCTGTTCGCCATGCGGAGCAGCCCGGGTGCCTCGGCGCTGGCCGGGTTTCTGGTCGGGCTCGCGGCCGACGCGCTCACGCCGGCCAAGTTCGGCGCCGGCGCCCTCGCGCACACCGTTGTGGGCTACCTGGCCTCCTGGGCGCGCGCCGTATTCTTCGCCGACAATCCGCTGATCAACGCGGGATTCATCGCCGTGGGCCTGTGGATGCGGGACCTGCTGGTGCTGGCCGCGAGCGGGAGCGGCGACCGTTCCTTCCTGACCGAGCTCGCGCTCTACAGCCCGCTGCAGGCGCTTACCACCGCGCTCTTCGCGCTGGTCGTGCTGCTGGCGTTCCGCGAGTGGTTCTCGATTCGCCTGGACGCGTGAGATGAACGGGTTCGATTCCTACCGCGTGCGGGAGCGAGCCGATATCGCCCGCTGGGTGCTCGTCGGCGCCTTTCTGGTTCTGTCGGGCGCGTTCTTCCGCACTCAGATCATTCAGCACGACAAGTTTCAGCTCAAGGCCGAGACCAACCGGCTGCGCCCCATCCCGCTCACGCCGCCACGAGGCGCCATCCTCGACCGGCGCGGCCGTATCATCGCCGAGAATGTGCCGGGCTATTCGGTCAAGCTGCTCGCGCCGAGCCGCGACTCGCTCCGGGCGGTACTCAACCGGGTGAGCCAGTTCGTCCCGCTCGATACGTCCGAAGTCACCGAGATCCTCCGGCGCTACGCCGCGGCTCGCTACCAGCCGGTCGTGGTGTTCGGGGACGCCACCTTCGAGACCATCGCCCGGCTGGAGGAGCATCGGGCGGCGTTGCCCGGGCTGGTGATCCAGTCGGAGCCCAAGCGACTCTACCCGGCTGGGAAGGCGGTGGCCCACCTGGTGGGCTACGTCTCCGAGGTCACCGAGGCCGATCTCGCCGCCAACCGCTTCCCCGGCGCGGGGCTCGGGTCGATCGTGGGCAAGGCGGGCCTCGAGCGGCAATACGATGACAGCCTGCGGGGCGCCGAAGGCGTGCGCTACATCGAGGTCAACGCCCGCGGCCGGCTGGTGCGCGAAGAGGCCGGCACCGCCAGGCTTCCGCCGACGCCCGGCCATCCGATTCTCACCACCATCGACCTCGATCTGCAGCGCTACATCGACAGCATCTGGCCGCCCGGCGTGCGCGGCGCGATGGTGGCGCTGACTCCGGGCGGCGAGGTGCGCGCGCTCTACTCCGCTCCCAGTTACGATCCCAACGCGTTCGTGGGCGGGATCTCGACCGCCTTGTGGCGGGCGCTCAACGGGGACGCGGCCAAGCCCCTCCTCAATCGCGCCATGATCGGCCGCTACCCGCCGGCGTCGCCGTTCAAGCTGGCCGTGGCCGCTATGGGCCTCAAGCGAGGCCTGATCGGGTTCGACAGCCACATGCCGCTGCCATGCTCGGGTGGGATGCAGCTCGGCAACCGCTATTTCCGCTGCTGGAAAAAGGACGGTCACGGCTCGCTCGACCTGGTGGGCGCGGTGGCGGCCAGCTGCGACGTGTACTTCTACCAGCTTGGCTTGCGCCTGGGGCTCGACGCCATTCTGAAGGACGGCGTGCTGATGGGGTTCCGGGACCCGAGCGGGATCGACCTCCCCAGCGAGCAGAAGCCCATCTATCCGGCCACCACCGCGTACTTCGACAAGCTGTACGGGCCGCGCAACTGGAGTCCGCCCGCCACGACCCTCAACTTCTCGATCGGGCAGGGCGAGAACACCCAGACGCTGATCAATATGGTCCGGTTCTACGAGGGGCTGGCCGGGAATGGCGAGTCGGAGCAGCCGTACGTGGTGCGCCGAGATCCGAAGGCGGAATCGCACGGCTTCGGCCTGACGGATGCCCAGCTCCTGGGTCTCCGTCGGGCCCTCACCGCGGTGGCGGAGCGGGGCACCGCCTCGGCGATCATCAACGCGACGCCCGGCTCGCACGCGAAGGTGCTCCAGATCGCCGGCAAGACGGGCACCGCGCAGAATCCTCACGGCTTCGACCACCGCTGGTTCATCGCCATGGCGCCGGCGGAGGAGCCGCAGCTCATTGTGGGCGGCATCATGGAGAACGTGGGCCTCCACGACCCCCTGGTGGTCCGGAACGTGTACCTGGCGCTCCGACGGTACGTTCTCGGCCCGGATTCGAGCGGCGCGGCGGGCAAGGTCCAGATTTCGATCCCGGAGGATGGCGCCACGGTGCTGTCACAGCCGGGCGAGTCGCAGCCCCCACCCCCGCCGGAGCCGGACAGCACGCCGCCGCCCGAGAGCCGTCCGTGAAGTCCGCCGCGATCGACCGCCAGCTCCTGTGGGTGAGCCTGGCGCTCATGACCTTCGGCCTGCTCACGCTCTACTCGGCCGGCCAGACCGACGTCCCGACCCATGCGGCCGGCGTGTGGTATCGCCAGTTCTTCTGGTTCGGCATCGGCGTGGTCGCCGGGTGGATGGTGTTCCACGTCTCGCTCCGGCTGCTCGAATGGCTGGCGCCGGCGCTGTACGCGTTCGCCCTGTTGCTGCTGGTCGTGGTGCTGGCCGTGGGCACGGGGGCCGGGACCGCGCAGAGCAGCCACAGCTGGCTCTCGGTCGGCGGGCATCAGATCGGGCAGCCATCCGAGTTCGCCAAGGTGGCCACCGTGCTGATGCTGGCGCGCTACCTGTCGAGCCGCCGGGAGCCCCCCCGCTCGCTCCGGGACCTGGTCATGCCCGGCCTCATCGTGGGCGCGCCGTTCCTGCTGGTGCTCAAGCAGCCCGACCTGGGAAGCGCGATCGTCTTCATCGGCATCGCCTTCGCGATGCTGTTCTGGGCCGGGGTCCGCCCCCGGCTGCTCTTCATGATCGCTTCGCCCGGGCTGAGCCTGCTCCTCGCGTTCAACAACTGGGCGTGGGGCGCCTGGATGGTGGCGTTCACGGCACTGCTGGTGGTGTGGCGGCCCTACATCTACGACGCCCTGGTGTTCTGGTTCCTCAACGTGGCCATGGGAACTATCGCCCTTCCGCTCTGGCAGCACCTCGAGCCCTATCAGCAGAACCGGCTCCTCACGTTCCTCAACCCCGAGGTGGACCCGCGGGCCGCCGGCTACCACGCCATCCAGTCCCGCGTGGCCATCGGGTCGGGCGGCTGGTTCGGAACCGGGTATACCCAGGGGCCTCAAAAGCGGCTGGCCTTCCTACCCGAGCAGCACACCGACTTCGTCTTTCCGGTGGTGGGCGAAGAGCTGGGGTTCATCGGGGTCATGATCGCGCTCTCGCTGTTCCTGATCCTGTTCCTGGCGCTGCTCCGGATTGCCCGCCGGGCCACTGACAGCTTCAGCAGCCTGGTGACCTTCGGCATCCTGGCCCTGTTCTTTACCCACGTGTTCGAGAACGTGGGGATGACGGTGAACCTGATGCCGATCACGGGCATTCCGCTCCCGTTCTTCTCCTACGGGGGCTCGTTCTTCATCATCTGCTCGCTCTGTCTGGGGCTCGCGTTCCGAGTCGCGTGGGACTCGAGGCAGGCCGGCTATCCCGATATCTGACAACCACTTACATTTAAGGGTCTGGCGTTTGGGCGGGGGAGGGTCGAAATTGGATGGATTCGTGGACCCCCTTGCCTCCTTCACCCCGACGACCCTCACATCCTATGGCCGTGATGGCATGGTTTAAGAAGGAACGCAAGCCTCGGACGTCGCAGCGTGAGCGGCTGGAGATCCCGCCGGACGCGTGGGAAAAGTGCGACGGCTGCGGGCACATCGATCTGCGCGAGAAGTTCGAGAAGGCCCTCAACGTCTGTCCCGAGTGCGGCCGGCACCGTCGGATCGGCGCGGAGGAGTACATCGAGCTGCTCACCGACCCCGGGACCTGGCGCGAGCTGTGGAGCAATCTTCGCTCGGCCGACCCGCTCCATTTCGAGCACTATTCGGAGCGGCTGGTGTCGGCCAGGAAGAAGGGCGGGCAGGCCGACGCGATCTATACCGGCACCGCCAGGCTCGACGGTCTGCCGTTCAATCTGGGCGTCATGAATTTCGCCTTCATGGGCGGCTCGATGGGGTCGGTGGTGGGCGAGAAGATCGCGCGGCTGGCTCGGCGATCGCACGAGAAGAAGATCCCGCTGGTGCTCGTGTCGGCCTCGGGTGGTGCCCGGATGCAGGAAGGCGTCCTCTCCCTGATGCAGATGGCCAAGACGTCGGCCGCTATTGCCCTCCTGAACCGTGATTCCATCCCCTTCATCTCGATTCTGACCGACCCGACCACCGGCGGAGTCTCCGCGTCCTACGCCATGCAGGGCGACGTGATCCTTGCCGAGCCGGGCGCCCTGATCGGGTTCGCGGGGCAGCGGGTGATCAAGCAGACCATCGGCCAGGATCTGCCGGACGGGTTCCAGACCGCCGAGTTCCTGCTGGAGCACGGCCAGATCGACGACGTGGTCCCGCGGGCCTCGCTCCGGGACACCACAGCCCGCCTGCTGCGCCACATGCAGGGCCAGCGACCGCTCGTGGAGCACGCCGAGGTCAGCTGACGCGGCCTTGCCACCGGAAGCCACGCCCCACCCGGTAGCCCGCGGGTGGGGCGTCGTCGTTTTGGCTCGTGGCTTGGGAGGTCGACGACGGTCTCTGGGGGCGGCTGTGGACGCATAGATTCCCGGGCCCGGTAGGATGGTGCGGGGTTCACCACGGAAGCACGGAAGACACGGAGGACTCCTTGTCCAGGCCGATCTCCTCTCATTCCGCGCCGAAGCCGGCAATGACGCAGAGATTCAGGGGTGCCCCCACCCCAAAACCTCCTGCGACGAGCTCTTCCGGCTCGGAATGAGAAGTGGGTGGCCTAACCAAGGAGTTCCTCCGTGTCTTCCGTGCTTCCGTGGTGAAACCAGAGACTTCGGGAACGAAACCCATGTCGGGGACCATCCTGACGACGCGGAGCCTGATGTCGACGCGAGCCCGATGCCGCTGACGTACGACGAAGCCATCCAGTTCCTGTTCCCCCGGACCACGACCATCAAGTTCGGGCTGGCCACGACGCGCGCGTTGCTCAAGGCCGTGGGCAATCCGCAGGACGTGATGCCGTCGATCCACATCGGCGGGACCAACGGGAAGGGCAGCGTCTCCACGCTGGTGACCGCCGCGCTTGCCGAGGCGGGCTGGCGGGTGGGGCTCTACACCTCGCCGCACCTGATCTCGTTCCGGGAGCGGATCCGGGTCGATGGCGTCCCCATCAGCGAGGCGGCGATGGCCATGTGGACCGACCGGCTCCGCCCCCACATCCTCGAGCGGAAGGCCACCTTCTTCGAGGCCAGCACCGCGATCGCGTTCGCCGATTTCGCCGCCCGCGGCGCGGAGATCGTGGTGGCCGAGGTGGGCCTGGGCGGGCGGCTCGACAGCACCAACGTGCTCCGGCCGCTGGTGAGCGCCGTGACCAAGATCGAGCGCGACCACATGAAGTACCTGGGCGACACGCTGGAGCTCATCGCCTGCGAGAAGGCGGGGATCGCCAAGCCCGGCACGCCGTTCGTGATCGGCGAGCGGGATCCGGCGCTGGTCGACGTGCTCCGGCGCGAGGCCAAGAAGGCGGTGGCGCGGCTGAACGGCGGCGGCCGCGCGGATGTGCGCGTCCTGCCGCCCGACTACGAGTGGGGTGGGCCGCTGAGCCTCGCCGGTCCACACCAGCGGCGAAATGCGGCCGTCGCGCACGGGATCCTGATGGCGCTGCCGGCGCCGTACCGGCCGCCGCTCGAGGCCATCGAATCGGGGTTCGGCTCGACCCGGATTCCCGGTCGGCTCGACCGCCGCGGCAAGTGGCTGTTCGACGTGGCCCACAACCCGGACGGCATCCGTGCCCTGGTGCAGGCCATCGATACCTTGCGTCCCGCGCGGCCGCTGCACGCCCTGGTCTCGATCCTGGGCGACAAGGAGTGGCCCGACATGCTGGTCCAGCTCGATCGCGTGATCGATCGCGGCGTGCTCACGGTCGCGCCGACCGCCGCGAGCCGCGGCTGGAATGCCGTGTGGCTCCGGCGCTGGCTCCGCGACCGCTGCCGGCCACCGGCGCGCGCGGCCTGGAGCCTGGTGCCCGACTTCGGCGAGGCGCTCGAGACGGTGCAGGCCGGAGCCGGGACGGTGCTCGTGACCGGCTCGTTCCACACCGTCGGCGACGTCATGACCGCGCTCGGCATGGAGGTGGTGTAGGGTCTCCGGTGCGACTATGTTCTCCCCATGCAAACCAAGGCCCTGCCGGGATTTCGGGACTTTTATCCCGCCGATCTCGCGCTTCGCTCGCACATCCTCGGCACCTGGCGCTCGGTGGCGATGCGATACGGGTTCGAGGAGTACGACGGCCCGCCGCTCGAGCCGCTCGAGCTGTACACGGCCAAGAGCGGCGACGAGATCGTGGGGCAGCTGTACAACTTCATCGACAAGGGCGGACGGGAGGTCGCCCTCCGTCCGGAGATGACGCCCACCCTCGCCCGCATGGTGGCCGCCCGGGCCAACGGGCTCAAGAAGCCGATCCGCTGGTTCGCCGTGCCTCAGCTGTTCCGCTACGAGCGGCAGCAACGGGGGCGGCTTCGAGAGCACTTCCAGCTCAACTGCGACCTGATCGGCGAGCCGGGGCCGCTCGGCGACGCGGAGATCATCGCGCTGGCGGTCGACGTCATGCGGGCCTTCGGCCTGGGGCCCGGCGACGTGCGGGTGCGGCTGAGCGACCGCCGCGTGCTCCGCGCGCTGCTCCTCGGCGCGGGTGTCACCGAGGGGCAGCTGCCGGCGGCGTTCCAGGCGGTGGACAAGATCGAGCGTATCGATCGGCCCGCGCTTGCCGAGCAGCTCGTCAAGGCCGGGCTCTCGAGTCCGGCGGTGGACGGCGTGTTCGCGGCCGCCGCGCTCCGCGGGATGCCGGCGGTCGAGGCCGCGCTCGACCGGGTCCCGGGTGGGCGGGCGGCCGGAGAGCCGCTCGGGCGGGTGGTGCAGGCGCTCCACGCAATGGGCCTGGGCGAGTTCATCGAGGTGGACCTCACCATCGTGCGCGGGCTGGCCTATTACACCGGCACCGTGTTCGAGCTGTTCGACGCGGGCCGCACCCTCCGCGCCATCTGCGGAGGCGGGCGCTACGACGGCCTGCTGCAGGCGCTGGGCGGGGTCGACCTCCCCGCGCTCGGCTTCGGCATGGGCGACGTGGTGCTGGGCGAGCTGCTGCGCGAGCGCGGCCTGGTGCCCACCGACGTGGCGAGCATCGACGTCTTCGTCGCCGCGATCACCGACGCGGACGTGCCCTCCATGCTGGCGCTGGCACACGAGCTTCGGGACGCCGGCCTTCGGGCGGAGTACGCGCTGAGCCCGCAGGCCGTGGGCAAGCAGCTCAAGCTGGCCGACGCGCGGAACGCGCGCTTCGCGGTGGTGATAGGGCCGGACGACCGGACGCGCGGCGAGGTGATGGTGAAGGATCTGGCGGGGAAGGGCGCGCAGGAGGCCGTGGGGCGAAGCGAAGTCGTCCAACGGATATCTCGGATGGTTGGGGTGTGATTCACCACGGAAGCACGGAAGGCACGGAGGAAAGCGATGGTGAACAGCACACCCACAAAGTTCCTGCTGTTTTCCGAGCCTTCCGTGCTTCCGTGGTGAATCGATGAGCGAGAAACGACGGACCCCGGTAGAGGAGCATGCATGGCCGACACGAAGGCCCTGACCACCCGCGCCGCGGACTTCAGTGCCTGGTACAACGAGCTGATTGCCCGCGCCGAGCTGGCCGACTACAGCCCGGTGCGGGGGTGCATGGTCATCCGGCCGAACGGCTACGCCATCTGGGAACAGATGCAGCGCGCCCTCGACCAGATGTTCAAGGACACCGGCCATCAGAACGCCTATTTCCCC
>DATEJD010000496.1:0-2801 GCA_035278325.1 Gemmatimonadales bacterium
CGCGCACCGGCTCGTCGGTGTGGGCCAGGGGCATGGCCCAGCACGCGCCCTGGTCGGCAGGCCGGAGCACCCCGCGACCGCCGGCGTACAGGGGATCGGTCCGGACATCCGACACGATCACCGGCAGCCGCCGCGCGATGGCCGCGCCGCACGCGCCGGCCGTGGGTCCGCGGGGCGAACGATGCAGCAGGCGCCATCCCGGCGGCAGCGTGGGCTCGATCATCGCCTCCCATCGGCGGCCGGCGCGGTCGAGCGCGTAGATCGCGGCCCGCATGCCGGAGAGATCGCTTTCGAGCTGCCGACACAGCGTGATCAGGATGTCATAGGAAGCAAGGTGAGCGTGCGAGCTTTGGCGGGACGCGACGGGTGCGCCCCTCGTTCGGGATGACAGGGCAAGCGACATCACAGCACCTCGACCGGCAGGAAGAAGGGCGAGGATCGGGTGATCCCGACACGCGGCGTCGGGGGTTTTCGCGACCGCATTCAGGGGTTTTTCCGGATGGCGCCACAATAAGGGCCGATGATATGAAAAGATAGCCAAGATGGACATTGTGCCCTCAGGGATATCCTGAGGGTCCGCCCCGTTTCAACCACCCACTCACGACATGCATCGAGACGAGCGGCAGAGCCTCAGACTGCTCCTCCTGGAGGATGATGCCCGCGATGCGGAGCTGATCGCCCGATCGCTCGGGCGGGCCGATCCCACCTGCACCGTGCAGGTGGTGGACAATCGAGCAGGCTTCACACGCCTGCTCGAGACGTTCGGGCCGGACGCGGTCATCTCGAACAGTGGCGGGCCCGGTTTCCGGGCGCTGGATGCGCTCGAGCTGGTCCGTTCCCACCGGCCGACCATTCCGGTGGTCCTGGTCTCGGGCGCCTTGAGCCCGGCGGGCGTGGAGTGCCTCAAGGCCGGGGCCGCCGACTTCGTGCCCAAGACCGATCTGGCCCGGCTCGGCGCGGCGATCACGGGCTCCATCGAGCAGCGGGCCCCGCTCCGCAAGCTGTCCGCGCGGCAGTGTACGGTGCTGCAGCGGCTCGCCGCCGGGCAGTCCACCCGCCAGATCGCGCAGGACCTTCAGATCTCCATCAAGACGGTCGAGACGCATCGGGCGGAGCTGATGCGGCGGCTCGGGATCAAGGACCTCGCCGGGCTCGTGCGGTTTGCGGTGCGGGTGGGGCTGGTCTCGGCGGCGGGGTAGGGGTTGGCCCCTCCGTCGGCCGAGGGTGTCCGAGCCGGGCCTGGCCGGGAGTCACCCTGAACGTAGTGAAGGGGGCATACCCAAACGCATGCCCCCTTCGCTTCGCTCAGGGTGACTCAGGCGTCCCCGCCGAGCTATCGCTCTTCGCGCTGAAAGACTGTCCGCCCGCCAACCACCGTCCGCACCACCTTCGCCTCGTGAATCCGCCAGGCCGGGAGCGCGAAGAGGTCGCGGTTCAGCACGATCAGGTCCGCCAGCTTCCCTACCTCGATCGATCCGGTCTCCTGCTCCTGATGAGTGGCCCAGGCGGCGTTGATCGTGTACATCGCCAGCATGGTCGGGAGGTCGACTCGCTCGGCAGGGTTCCAGGGGGGTGTTACGGTGTCGCCGGGCTCCCGGTGGGTGATGCCGACCTCGATAGCCTCGAGCGGGTCGAGCGACGAGACGGACCAGTCGCTGCCGCCCGCCAGCACCGCGCCCGTGCGGGCCACGCTCGCCATGGGATAGAGCCAGCGGTTCCGCGCCGGGCCGAGAGCGGGCTCGGTCATCCTGGTGAGATACTCGTCGCCGTTGGCCCACCGCGCCTGGAAGTTGGCGACCACGCCGAGCCGGCGGAACCGCGGAATATCCGCCGGATCGATCAGCTCGAGATGCGCAATGCCGGGCCGGCGATCGCGCGGGCCATTGGCCGCCGCCACTTTTTCGAGCGCGTCGAGCGTCATCCGGATGGCGCGATCACCGATCGCGTGGACGTGGATCTGAAACCCGTCGCGATCGAGCGCGCGCGTGAGGGCATCCAGGGAGGCCTGGTCTCGGTTCGGCTGCCCCGCGTCGCTCTGGCGGTCGAGGTAAGGAGCGAGCATCGCGGCGGTTCGCGCCTCGATCACACCATCCTGGAACAGCTTGACCGCGGAGGGGCGGACATGCTCGGTGGTGTACCGGGACCGCCAGTCGCGGAGCCGGGCCAGCATGGTATCGCCGCTGCCCGAGCCGTCCATCGCGGCCACCACCCGCAGCTGGAGTCGGCCGGCGCGATCGGCGCTGGTGTAGCCGCGGAGCTCCGGTTCGCGCGCGTCGGCCTCGAAGATGGTGACGACGCCGAAGGAGAGCGCCAGCCGCTGGCCGCGGTCGAGGCCCGCCGCGAGCTCGGCGTCGGTGCGGGCGGGGAGCACCCGCTCGAACAGTTCGGCGGCGGACTCGCGGAGCGTGCCGCTGGGTTCGCCGGTCCGCGGGTCGCGCTCGATGCGCCCGTTGGCCGGGTCGGGAGTGTCCCGACTAATCCCGGCCTGGGCCAGAGCCCGTGAGTTGGCCCATGCCGAGTGTCCGTCGGCCGCCCAGAGTAAGGCCGGACGGTCGGGCACCAAGCTGTCCAGCAGCTCCTTCCTGGGATTGCCGTCGTGGAAATAGGGAAGCTGCCAGCCCGACCCACGAATCCAGGGCAGCGTGGGGTGGGTAGCGGCACAGGCGCGAATCGCGGCCGCGATCGCCACGGCATTCTCCGCCTCATTGAGGTCGCAGTCGCCCAGGTCCACCCCGCCACCGATGAGGTGGACGTGCGCGTCCTGGAACGCGGGGAGCAGCATCGCGCCCCCGAGATCCACG
>DATEJD010000497.1:0-5558 GCA_035278325.1 Gemmatimonadales bacterium
ACCCTTCGACGAGCACCACGTCCGCGTCGCTCATATGGCGGCGTGCCAGCGCGATCGGGTCGTAGCCGTCATCGGCGCGGTCGAACAGCACTCGCTCGCGGGGGGTGACCAACAGCACCCGTTCCGCGCGGCCTTCCTGGAAGTGCCGCCAGCTGTCGCTGCCCGGCCGGTCCACCTCGGCGGGATGATGCCCGTGCTTGATGGTCATCACGCGGCGGTTGCGCCGGGCCAGCTCGCTGGCCAGCGCCACCGTCAGCGTGGTCTTTCCAGCGTTTTTCCGGCCGATTATGGAGATGATTCGGGTCGACGCCACAGTCCGTCCGCGCGTGCGAGATCGTCGGCGGTGTTGACGTTGAAGAACAGACGCTCCGGGTCGCCGAAGCGCCGCAGCTCGGTCAGTGGGAGGATACCGAGGGAAATGCGCGGGTGGAAGGCGACCGCGCGGAGATCGCCGGCATCGAGACTCGCGGCGATCGCTTCCCGGCAGGCCGGCCCGTAGGCCGCGCACATCGGCTCGACGCCATGGCGCCGCGGGCTCCACGGGAGCAGGGCGTCGTGATCGCCGAGGCCATCCGCCAGGGCGCGGAGCAAGGGGGCGGACACGAAGGGCATATCCCACGCGACGCATATCACGGGCGCCGGCCCCTCGACCACGGCCGTATAGAGCCCGCCGAGCGAGCCATACCCTGGCCGGACGTCGGCAACCACGCGGAGGTCGCGGCGCCAGGCGGCCGCTTCGGCGTCATTGGCGATGAGAAGGGGAGGGGAGCCCAGCGCGTCGGTCAGCGCCCGGGCCACCCGGTCGAGGATCCGCTCGCCACCCACCAGCGCCAGCCCCTTGGGGCGGCCGCCGAACCGGGTGGCGCCGCCCCCGGCCAGGATCGCGCCGCGGGCGGGCGGCCGGCTCAGTACCGTCTCCCCCGCCGCTTCTCGAGGATGACGTCCAGGCCCACGTTCAGGCTGAGGATATGGCGGTAGCTGGTCTCGTGCGGCGGAATCGCGCCCCGCGTCGTCGTGGGGCCGGTGACCTTCTGGATGCCCACGATGTTGTCGCGGATCTCCCACCGGATCTGGTAACCCCGCCCGGCCGCGATCGTCGCGCCGGCGCCGAGCTGGAACGCGGGGCGCAGGCGGGTACCGGTGTTGTTGTCATCGTAGATCACCAGCTCGGCGCCGTTGTTGGCCTGACCCACGAGCAGCAGCGGGCTCTGATTGTTGATCAGGATGCCGGCGCTCGCGCGCACGAACGGCGAAATGAACTCGTCGGCTCCGATCCGGTACACCACCCCGGCAGAGGTGGTAACCGCGGCCGCCGATCGATCCCGGTCCGTGATCGATTGACAGCGCTGGACATTCAGCTGGGACTGAGCCGGCTCCGCGATGGTGCAGATATCGCTGTAGCCCAGGCCGAGCAGGAACGCTTCCGCGGTGATCCCGAGGTTAGCGCCGCGATAGTAGGTGCCGGCGAATCCCCCGCCCAGGGTCTTCTTGACATTGCGCCGCAGGAAGAAGTGATCGGTGAAAGTGCCGAACGAGCTGATATCCTCCACCGGCTGGTCGGGCACGGTCCACAGCCGGATCCCGTCGAGATAGGCGCCGGAGACGGTGAAGACCAGCGTGGGCCGGTCGCGGGTCGCCTGGGCCGCGAGCGGAGTCCCGAGCGCCGCGAGGAGCGCCACGGCGGCGGCAGACGTTCTCATCCGATCAGCCTCCGAGCGAATGGTGATCCACGGCCAGGCACCGGTCCATCACGACGGGAATGCCGGCCGACTCGAGCCGCTCCGCCGTTGCGTCGTCCCGTATTCCCACCTGCATCCACACCAGCCGCGGATGCACCGCGAGGAGGTCGTCTAGCAGCGCGGGCACGAACTCCGAGCGCCGGAAGATGTCGACGATGTCGATCGGGCCGGCGGCGACCGCCGCCGTCTTGAGGTCGGGCTGCACCGGCTCGCCCAGGATGGAGCGCTCCGTGGGCCGGACTGGAATGATCGTATAGCCGGCCCGCTGCAGGTAGCTCGCGACTCCGTGGCTCGGGCGCTCGGGCTTGGGACTCAGGCCCACCACGGCGATGCGCCGGGCCGAGCGGAGGATCGCGGCGACGCGCGCTCGGTCAGGCGGCACTGACCGGCGGGGCGGTGCGGCACTCGGGCCGGCGGGCCAGATGCCGCCGGTCGCGCTGTGCAACGTGGAGACGGCGGTGGCGGCCGAGCCCCACACAGGAGGGTGCGCCGAGGCTCAGCTCAGGGAACGCCGGTGCATTCGCCATACAGGGTCGGATCCTCCGCGATCCTCACGCGCTCGAGCGCGACACCGGCGGGAAGGCGCCCGGCCACCCGGGCATAGACGTGCGCGGCGAGCGCCTCACAGGTGGGCAAGGTCCGTCCGTAGGCGAACTCCGGCACGTCGAGGTTGAGGTGCCGGCCATCGAACCGCGCCACGACCTCTTCCTGCAGGATGCGATCGAGCTCGGCGAGGTCCATCACCATGCCGCGGAGCGGCTCCAGCGAGCCGGCCACCGTCACCACGCACTGGTAGTCGTGGGCGTGTCCCGGCGCATCGGACAACGGGCCGAATGTCTCGCGGTTCTGAGCCTCGCTCCATTCCGGCCGATAGAGCCGGTGCAGGGCCCGAAAGCCGACGACCCGGGACAGCGAGGCTGGCATCGTCAAGGAGAAAAGGAATAGCCCAGGCCGACCTGCAGCCAGGAGCTGGTGGTCCACTCGTTGAGGCGGCCATCGGTGATCACGGCGGGCGCCCCGGGCTCGAGCACCGGCTCGTTCTGGAAGCTGGTCGGATACGTGAGCTTCCAGAAGACCACCCGGGCCTCACCCCGGAGCGAGATGCGATCGGTCACGAAGATGCGGGTCCCCGCGTACGGCGCGAAATAGAACTTGTGACCCAACTCGAACCGGCTGGTGTCCGTCGGCGTGCTGGTAGGAAACGTGAGCCCCACCCCCGACCCGACGAACGGGGCCAGCCGGCGCCACGTCTTGCCGCCCGTGAGATTGAGCTGGAGGTTCACCTCGGCCAGGCTCACCGTCTGGTTCACCGGGCCGGACACGCGATTGGCCACCTCCACGAAGGGATCGACGACCAGCCGCTTCAGGTTCGCGTGGGTAAAGCCGAGCCCCAGCTGGACGGCCGAGCCGGTCCGGATGTCGTACCGGAAGCCGTAGGTCGGCCCGTCGTGCGGCCCGATCTCGAACTCGCCTCCGCTGCCGCCGAACTGCCCGTAAAGGAAGGTGAAGGTGTGGCCTTTCCGAATGTCATGGTAAGGCGACTTGTTGGGCGCGTGCCCGACTTGCGCGCCCAGGCGCCCGGCGCCGAGGACGAGCACGAGGATCGCGAGCACCGCCCTGGTGCCGATCCCACCGAATCCGCCCCACCACAGACCGCGCTTCAGCATCCGTATCCTCACGCCAGAAGTCACCGGGTCAGCAGTCCCGCAGGTCCCGACCGGTCATCTCGGTCGGGGATGTGATGCCGAGCAAGGCCAGGACGGTGGGTGCCACATCCCGCAGCGAGCCGCCCCGACGCAGGGGACCCGCGCCCGCGCGCACGGCGACCAGCGGCACCGGATTGGTGGTGTGCGCGGTGTGGACGCCGCCGGTGGCGGGATCGATCATCATCTCACAGTTGCCATGGTCGGCGGTGATGAGGACGCTGGCGCCCGTCCGTTCCGCACTCGCCAGCACCCGTTCGAGGCAGCGGTCCACCGTCTCGACCGCTTTGACGACCGCCGGCAGCACGCCCGTGTGACCGACCATGTCCGCGTTGGCGTAATTGGCCAGGATGAAATCGTGGCGGTTGCCTTCAATGCCTCGGCAGAGAGCCTCGGTGATGCCGGGCGCGCTCATCTCGGGCGCGAGGTCGTACGTGGCCACCCGCTGCGAGGGAACGAGACAGCGCTCCTCGCCCGGGTACGGAGGCTCGTAGCCGCCGTTGAAGAAGTAGGTCACGTGGGGGTACTTCTCGGTCTCCGCGGTCCGGAGCTGCAGCTTGCCGTGGTCCGCCAGGACTTCCGCGAGGATGCGCGCCAGGCTGAAGGGCGGGAATGCCTGCGGCAGAGGAAAGGTTTGATCGTATTGCGTCATGGTGACGCATGAAAGCGCGGGTCGATCGCCGCGGTCGAACCCGTCGAAGTCGTCCAGCGCGAGCGCCGCGACGATCTGACGCATGCGATCGCTGCGGTAGTTGAAGAACAGCACCCCGTCGCCATCGCGCATCGTGGCGACGGGGATGCCGTTCCGGTGGTGCACCAGCGGCCGGATGAACTCGTCCGTCTCGCCGCGCTGGTAGGCGGCCTGCACGGCCAGCACCGGATGCTCCACCGGCGTGCCGACGCCGTGCACCATGGCCTCGTACGCCAAGCGCGTGCGGTCCCAGCGGCGGTCCCGGTCCATGCCGAAGTAGCGGCCGGTGAGCGAGGCGATGTCCACTCGCTGACCGGCGATCCGCCGCATGTCGAGCAGCAGCGTGCGCACGACTTCGGCGCCCAGCGTCGGCGCGGAGTCGCGCCCGTCGAGGAAGCCATGGATGGCGATAGCGGACACCCGGTGGCGGACTCCGAGCTCCACGCACGCGAGCAGGTGGCGATCCAACGCGTGGACCCCGCCCGGTCCCAGCAACCCCACCAGGTGGAGCGTTCCGCCGGTCTGCCGAAGATGCGCGCAGAGCTCGACCAGGGGTGGCAGCTGGTAGAACTCGCCGCTCTGGATGCTCTGGGAGATCCGGACCAGGTCCTGCGGCACCACTCGGCCGGCTCCCAGGTTGAGGTGCCCGACCTCGCTGTTCCCCATCTGACCCTCCGGCAGGCCGACCGCCAGGCCGCTGGCGTCCAGCAGCGTCCGCGGGTAGGACTCCCACAGCCGGTGCCAGACCGGTGTGGAAGCGAGCTCGATCGCGTTGCCGTCGCGCTCCTGCCGGTACCCCCAGCCGTCCAGGACGACCAGGACCACCCGGTTCGGGCCAGAGGCGCTGCCGTTTGACATGGGTCTCCGCGTGTTCTACAATGCCGGACTGTGAGTTACGCGCCGCAATCTAGTCCCGGCCTGCTTCGCCTACCAGCCAGCGTGCTCGTCGTCTTTCTCGTGCTCGCAGGCTCCGCCGCGGCGCAGGAGGAGACGGCCCTCGCCGCCCCGGCCGACCTCTACAAGGAGCCCGAAGGAGTTCCTCTCGTGTCGCTCCCGGCCGGTGCTCCGGTGGAGGCCGGAAGGGCACGGGGCGGCTGGCATTCAGCGGTGGTGGAAGGGTGGATCTTCACCGGATCGACCGAGCGGACCCGGCGCGACGGTTTCGACCTGGTCGTGACGCCGGCCAACGGCGAAAACCTCCGGAGCAGCCCGAACGGACCAGTGGTCGGCCGGGTGCGCGAGGGCACCCTGCTGGAGCGGGTGTCGCAGCGGGGTGGCTGGACCCAGGTGCGGCGGAAGGGATGGATCCCGCGGAAGGCGCTGCCGAACAAGACGGCTCCCGCCTCCCGCACCTCCCCGGCCGCGGCGGCGGTTCAGCAGCCGCAGCAGCCGGCGCCCGCCCCCAAGCCACGGGGTCCCGCCACC
>DATEJD010000498.1:0-4411 GCA_035278325.1 Gemmatimonadales bacterium
GACAGCGCCGGCCAGGTCCAGCCGGAGGTCGACACTTCGAACAGCGAAGGCCTGGTGAGCACAACGTGGGTCCTCGGCGCGCATCCCGGCCGCCAGCGGCTCGCGCTCGTCGTGATCGACCGTTCGTCGGTCGGCACCACCGTCGCGGCCGACGCGGATCCCCCGCCCGAAAACACCCGTGTCGTCGCCGTCGACGAGCCTGGCGCCGCACCGGTCGGCCAGCTGCTCCCGGAGCCGGTGGCCGTGCGCGTCACCGACTCGACCGGGCTTCCGCTGCCGGATGTGCTCATATCGTGGACCGCCGACAACGGCGGGACGATCGCAGGCGAGAGTCCACGCACCGATTCGCTCGGCGAGGCGCGCGCCCGATGGACACTCGGCCCCCGCTCGGGGAGGCAGCGTGCCTGGGCTCAGCTCGGCCAGGGTCGATTGGTGACGCGCGTTGCCCTCGATGCGACCGCCGCCGCCGGCGACCCCGCCGCGCTCACCGCGGTCCGCACCCCGGCGCTGCGCGGCGTCGCGGGTCAGCTCGTGTCTCCTGGCCCCGAGCTCCGGGTGACCGACCGCGGAGGGAACCCCGTTCCGGGCGTCACGGTGATCCTCAAGCCGGCGAGCGGGTCGGTAGCGGAGCGCGCCCCAGTGACCGACTCGACCGGGCGGGTGTCAGTAGCCTGGACGCTCGGACCCGGCGTCGGTCAGCAGCGGCTGGTCGCCTCCGCGGGCGGAGTCGAGCGCACCGTCGAGCTCACCGCGCAGGTTCGCCCCGGGGCCGCCGCGAGGATCGCGATGGACGATCTCCCGGCGACCGCGCTGGGCGGGATGCCACTCCCGCGCCCGGTCCAGGCCGTCGTGACCGATGCCCACGGGAACGGGGTGCCGGGCGCGCTGGTCACGTTCACCGCGAAATCGGGAAAGGTCTCGCCGGCGCGCGCCCGCACCGATACCACGGGGCACGCGGCGGCCCGCTGGACCCTGGCCAGCAGCGGGGGCGAGCAGCGCATCGAGGTCGTGGTGAAGGACGGAGGATACCGCGCCTCGGGCACGGTACGCGCGACGGCGCCGGCCCGGCGGCGTAAGTAGGAGCTCGGCGGGCTACTCGGGGGCGGCGGACGTCTGCGAGGGTGCGCCCCGGCGACTCGAGAGGAAGTGGCGGGCCCAGCACTCGAGCGACAGCACCGACCATAGCCGGTGCGCTACCTCGCGGCTCTGACGGGCGCGGTCGCGCTGGCGCCGCAGCACCTGGAGCTGGTCGGGCGTGAGCAGCTGGTGCTGCTCGATGGCGCTGTCCACCAGCCACTCGCCGGCCAGATCGGAAAGTACCGCCCCCATTTCACCCTGCACGTCCAGGCGCTGGATGGCCTTCTTCCGCTTGCGGATCTTGTCGGGCAGCAGGTCCGCGCCCGCCTCGCGCAGCACCCACTTCTGCCGCCGCCACCCCGACTTGAGCCAGCCCGGCACCGTCAGGCTGGTCGCGATCATGTCCGGGTCGAGAAATGGCGAATGGAACGCCGCACCCGCGATCTCGTGCTGCGGCTCGAGGTAGTTGAAGGAGTGCATCCGCTGAATCGTGGCGCGGATGAACTCGTTCACCTCCGGGCTCCAGTACACGCCGGCCCACGCGGCGCCGGGCACGTGAAGGGTCTCGGGCGGGGTTCGTCCGTACACCGCGGCCTTGAACGCCCGACCAATGTACGTGCTCGGGGGAATGGACGCCTGCGACAGCTGGAACAGCTCGCGGAACGGCGTCGTGAGCATCGGCAGCTTCTCGGCCAGCCCGACCAGGCGGTGCCGCGGCATCCCGCCGAACAGGACGTCGGCCCCGTGGCCGCCGAACACGACGCTGGTCTGGGCGCCGGCCTCGCGCAGCACCCGCATCTGCAGCATCGCTTCTTCCCGGCCGCCGCAGTCTTCGGTGAGCCAGACGAGCCGGGGAAGCTCCTCGGGGATGGTCGAGGGATCGAACAGGTACTCGTGGTGCTCGGTGCCGTACGCCTGGGCCGTCTGGCGCGCGCCGACGATTTCCCAGTCCTCCTCGCCCGAGCCGACCGTGAACGAGGAGATCCGGACATCGGGCGCCACCCGCCGCATGGCTCCCAGCACCAGCGCTGCGTCCAGCCCGCCGCCCAGCGTGATGCCAACGTGCTCGTAGGTGTGGATCTGGCGGTGCACCGTTTCGAGCAGCGCGTCCCGGACCACCGAGACGTGCTCCTCCCGTGAGCGCTGCACCACATCGGTAGCCGGACGCCAGTAGGTGGAGACGTTGGCGTTGCCGTCGCGGAACTCCAGCATGTGCCCGCCCTGGAGGGTCCGGGCCCTCGCCAGGAACGAGCGCCCGCCGAGCGGATACTTGGTGGACAGGTAGTGCTGGATGGCGCTGCGGTCGGGCTCGAGCGGGAGGTCGTGGAGCGCGAGGAGCGCCTTGTACTCGCTCGCGAAGACCAAGCGGCCGCGGAGGACGGAGTAGAACAGGCTCTTGTAGCCGACCTGGTCCACGGAGAGGACGATCCGGTTGGGCCCCTCGCACAGGGCGATCGCGAAGCTACCGCGGAGCGCCGCCAGGGCTTCCTGGCCCAGGCGCGCGTATCGCTCTGGGAAGGGCGCGCCGCCACCCTGAACGTTCCAGTCGGTGGCCATCTGGCACGAGGCGTCCACCTCGAACGGCCGGTGCGAGGCCTGCCCCAGGATCACGCCTTGCGCGGGGCTCCAGACCCGCTGGAATTCGCCCCGATGGGCCACCCGCTGGCCCATGGCCTGAACCTCGGCCACGGATCCCTCGCCCACGATTCCGAAGATCGCGCCCATCAACGAGTTCCGTTTCCGCAGCCTGGTGCCGGACAGCCAGCAGCCGCCACGCGGCTCGGGAGGAGGCGCCGGCGGGTCCGGGAGCACGACAATGCTGTTTCGGGGTCGAGTCTAACCTACAGGCAATTGCAAAAAGCGAAAGATCACGTTTCTCCCAGCACCTTGATGATCAGGCGCTTACGACGCTGACCGTCCCATTCGCCGTAGAACACGCGCTGCCAGGGTCCCAGGTCGAGCCGGCCGGCGGTGATCGGCACGATAACCTCGTGTCCCACCGTCAGGCTTCGAAGGTGAGCCGCCGCGTTGTCCTCCCCGGTCTCATTGTGGCGGTAGCGGCCGGGGTCCCACGGGGCGATGGTGCCTTCGAGCCAGTGGAGAATGTCATGCCACAGTCCCGATTCGTGATCGTTCACGAACACCGAGGCGCTGATGTGCATGGCGGAGACCAGCACGAACCCCTCGCGCACCCCGCTTTCCCTGACCTGGGCCTCGACCTGGTCGGTGATGTCGATGATCTCCTGGCGGCGCTTGGTCTCGAACCAGAGATAGTGGGTATGGCTGGCCATAGAGACGGGTTTGGGAAGGGTCATGGAGACGCGAGCGAGCCTGCCTGAGCGAACGGCCGCGCGGCTCGGGAGGATCAGCGGAGCAGCTCCTCGAGCCGGACCGCGGTGTCGGTCTTCTCGTCCCGATACTTGACGATGACCGGCGCATAGAGCCCGATCCCAGCCTCGGCGCCGGCACCGGAGCGCACCGGCCGGGTGCCCGGCACGACGACGGCGCCGGCCGGGATCTCCAGCGGGCGGTCGCCCTCGCGACGGTAGACGCGGTCATGCACGAGGTCGAAGACCGCGGTGCCGCCGGTGAGCAGCGTGCCGGGGGCGAGCACCGCCCGCTCACGGACGATGGTGCCCTCGTACACCCCGCAGTTCCCGCCAACCAGCACCTCGTCTTCGATGATCACCGGGAGCGCGCCGGCCGGCTCCAGCACCCCGCCGACCTGCGCCGCGGCCGAGAGGTGGACCCGGCGCCCGATCTGCGCGCACGAGCCCACCAGCGCGTGCGAGTCCACCATGGTGCCCTCGCCGACCCAGGCGCCGACGTTGATGTACATCGGCGGCATGCACACTACACCCGGCGCGACATAGCAGCCGTCGCGGATGGCCGAGCCACCGGGCACGAGACGGACGCCGTCGTCCGCGCCGATCTGGCGCAGCGGGTAGGTGTCCTTGTCGTAGAAGGGAAACGGGCCGCCGGTCGCCGCCGGCTGGATCTTGCCGAGCCGAAAGCCGAGCAGGATGCCGGCCTTGACCCAGGCATTGGCGCGCCAGATACCGTCGCCGCCGCGCTCGGCCGCGCGCACGGTCCCGGTGTTGAGCGCCTGCTTGAGCGCGAGGAACGCCACCCGCGCCGCGGGCTCGTCTGCCGGCGCGATGGGGCCGTTGAACCGCTCGAGCTCCGCCTTGAGCGCCGCGACCTCAGCGGACATGGGCGCCCGCCGCCGTGAGGGCGACGCGGAGCGCGTCGCGGGTCGCCGAGCCGGCGGGCACGAGCGGGAGTCGAAGCGCGTCGCGGATCTTGCCCAGCAGCGCGAGCCCGGCCTTGACCG
>DATEJD010000499.1:0-8581 GCA_035278325.1 Gemmatimonadales bacterium
CATGCCCCCTTCGCTTCGCTCAGGGTGACTCCGGTGGCGGGTGACTCCTACCGCCTTAGCTGGCGGCGTCCAGCATCGCTCGAACCTTGATGGCGAGCGCGTCCGGGTCGAGCGGCTTCTGCAGGAACTCGCGCCCCTCGCTCAGGAGTCCGCGCGTCACGGAATCGAAGCTGGTGTAGCCGGACATGAACAGCACGGGCAAATTGGGCCAGCGCTTGTGCAGCTCGGTGGAGAGGCCCTGGCCGTTGAGGCCGGGCATGACGACGTCCGCGACGACGAGCGCCGGGGCCTCCGGCGCGGCACAAGCAAGCTCGAGCGCGTGCGCGCCATCGCGCGCCTCGAGCACCGTATACCCGTACTCCCGAAGCCAGCGGACCAGGATCTCGCGCACGGACTCGTCGTCTTCGGCCACGAGCACGGTCTCGCTCCCGCCCCGGACCGTGGCCGGGGCCTTGGTGGCCGCGTCGGCGGCGGGCGCATCGATGAGCGGCAGATAGATCTTGAAGGCGCTGCCGAGGCCGGGCTCACTGTAGGCCGAGATGAAGCCGCCGCTCTGGCGCACGATACCGTAAACCGTCGCGAGCCCGAGCCCGGTCCCTTCGCCGACGGCCTTGGTCGTGAAGAACGGCTCGAATACGTGCTCGAGCGTGGCGCGATCCATGCCGTGGCCGGTGTCGCTCACGGCCAGCATGGCGTACGCGCCAGGCTCCATGCCCTCGAGGCCCTTAGCGTCGACGTACGGCTTGTCCAGACGGACGTTCGCGGTCTCGATCGCGAGCAGACCGCCGTCGGGCATGGCATCGCGCGCGTTGAGCGCGAGGTTGAGCAGGACCTGATCGAGCTGCCCGCGGTCGGCCTTCACGGTACCCAGGTCGGGATCGAGCCGGGTGGCGACCTGGGACGTCTCGCCGAGCGCGCGCCGCAGGACCGGCTCGAGCTCGCGCACGACGTCGTTCAACTGGAGCGTCTGGGCCTGGAGGATCTGCCGGCGGCTGAAGGCCAGGAGCTGCTGCGTAATGGCGGCGGTGCGCTGCGCGGCGCGCCGGATGTGCTGCACATCCTCGCGGGCCTGCGCGTCACGCAAGCGATGCTGCAGGAAGGCGGTGGCGCCGAGCACCACCGTCATCTGGTTGTTGGCCTCGTGCGCCACGCCGCCCGCCAGCCGTCCGATGGATTCGAGCCGGTCCGCCTGCCGCAGGCGCTCCTCCGCCGCCAGCTGCTCCTCCACGTCGGTCAGGGTCCCGATCCACTCACGTACCGCGCCGTCGGGTCCCTGCACCGGAGCGGCGCGCGAGGTAAACCGGCGGTAGCGCTGGCTGGCCCGGTGCCAGAGGCGGCCTTCCACCTGGTACACCGCCGAGCGCTGGCGCGCCGCCAGCCCGCTCTGACTGACGCGCTCCCGGTCATCGGGGTGGAGCGCGTTGATCCAGCCCAGCTCCTGATGCTCCTCCCACGACTGTCCGGTGTACCGCTCCCAGTCGGGCTGCGGCTCCGTGAACCGGCCGTCGGGATCGGTGGTCCACACGAGCGAGGTGTTCGCCTGCACCAACGCACGGTAGCGCTGCTCGCGTCGCGCCAGCTCCTCGGCGGCCCGCTGGCGCTCGGTGATGTCGCGTTGAATGGACGAGACGCCCACCACCTGCCCCGAGCTATCCCAGATGGGCGAGACCGTGAGCGAAATCGCGAGCCGGGTGCCGTCGCGTCGCAGGCGCTCGGTGGTCGAATACTCGACCCGTTCGCCCCGCCGCACTCGCTCCAACAGGTCCAGCTCGACCGCGTGCAGCTCGGGCGGGACCAGCATGAACACCGAGCGGCCGACCGCCTCCGCCTCGGTATAGCCGAACAGGCGCTCGGCGGCGGCGTTCCAGCTCGTGATGATCCCGTCGGTCGTCTTGCCCACGATCGCGTCGCTGGCGGAGGCGACGATGGCGGCCAGACGCAGCGTCGCTGCCTCGGCCACCTTGCGGCCGCTCACGTCCTGCATCGCGCCGACGACGCGCACGGGCCGCCCTTCGTCATCGCGCACGATGAAGGCGCGCTCGAGCACCATCGCCCAGTCCCCGCCGGCGCGGCGGAAGCGATACTCGTGGCTCCAGGAGGTGGCGCCGGTCGCGAATGCCGCGCTAGCCGCGGCTTCGGCGTCGGGGAGGTCGTCCGGATGGACCCGCCCGGCCCATGTCTCCCGATAGTCCCGGTGCCGGGCGTCGGCATTCGGCGCAACGTCGAAAAAGGCCTCGATCATGCCGGTCCAGCTCACCGTGCCGCGGATCACATCCCAATCCCAGATGAGCGCCTCGACCGCGTGAGCGGCGAGGAGCAGGCGTTCCCGTTCCCGGTGCAGCGCCGCCTCGACCTGGCGCTCATCAAGGGGACGAACGCCCTCCGGGCCCGCGTGGAGGACCTCCAAAGACGGTTCGAGAGGGGTGATGGCGGCCTCTGCAGGTGACCGGCCGGTATGCCCGGCGGATGTCGTGGTGGCGGCGCAGATCGGGAACCCACCAATTATGCAGCTTCTACCGGCCCCGGGCGTGTTCTGGATCACACCTCCTCGCGGGCTGATCATTGCGGGGCCGGGGGCAGGGTCCTAGGTTGGACTCTGGCAGGTTCCAGGAGACCGAGATGGCGGTGTGGGGCGATGTGTTGGACGAGGCGGGGTGCGGCGAGCACCTGGTACAGCTGTATGGCGGTGACGATCAGCTGCTCTGCCGCAACGTCAGCCGGTACCTGGCCGAAGGGTTGCGCCGGGGCGACGCGGGCGTGGTTGTGGCCACGGTCGAGCACGCCGCCACCATCCGGCGCCTGCTCCAGCAGGATCAGCCGGTGTCGAATGCGCTACGGGCGCCGGGCCTGATGTTCCTGGATGCCGCGAATACCCTGGACCGCTTCACCGTCAATGGCGAGCCCGAGCGGGGCCGATTTCAGCAAGTCATCGGCGGGGTGCTCCGGGAGGCGCAGGCCCGTTCCACCAGCGGGCGGGTCCGCGCCTTCGGCGAGATGGTCGCCCTGCTGTGGGGGGCTGGCCGGCGGGAATCGGCCATCCTGTTGGAAGGTCTGTGGAATGAGCTGCTGGCCGACGGTTCTTTCAGCCTGTTCTGCGCCTACCCACTCGACATCCTCTCGGCCGGGTCGGACCTGGGGGGCATCGACGCTGTGCTGCGCAGCCACACGCAGATGTGCGCGGGTCGCGGCACCATGCTCTTCAACGCGAAGGCGTCGGGCGCCGGCTCGAGGTGAGTGGCGTTCGTCGCCAGCTCGAGGGGCATGCCGTCAGGCATGCCCCTCTCGTGTTTCCGGGCGCCGGTCCGCCGCTCGAATTCGCCGTCGCAGATCCTGAGTCGCATTGCCCTTGCTCCTGAAGTCCGAAGGTCGGGCCAGATATTGGAATCGCTACCGGGCGTCTCATCCGGCAGCGGGCTGGATTCCCGTCCGCCGTTCGCTGGCGACACCCCTGGCTGCAGACAGGGAGCGGTCCCTGTCTCCGGTCAGGGTATCCCGTCGTCTCCCCCCGAGCGGACTTGCGGCCGGTGGGCCGGATGGCCAAGATCGGAGCACATGGCGAAAGACATCGTGGAGCCGCCCGCGGCACCACCGAGGGCGGAGGCGAAGACGGAGCCCAACACCGGCCAGCTTCGCCGGCTCCTGCGACAGCAGGAGACCGTGCGCAGTGTGGTCGAGACGTTCAGCGGCGAGCTCGAGCTCAAGCCGCTGCTCGAGAGCATCCTCCGCAACGCCTGCGAGCTGATCGGCGCCGAGCACGGCACCATCGGCCTGGTGGACCCGGCAGCCGACCTGGTCCGCACGGCCGCGGGCTACCGCATGCCCGTGGGCGAGCTCGGCGCGGTGATGGCGCGCGGCATCGGCCTCGCCGGGGTGGTGCTGGAGCGGGGCGAGCCGATGGTGCTGGAGCGCTACGGCAGCCTGCCTCATCCTATCCACCCCGAGTTCGCCGACCACTCCGTGATCGGGATGCCGATCGAGTGGAGCGGACGCATGATCGGCTTTCTCGGCGTCGGCGCCGGCACCAGGCGGTTCGGCGCCGACGAGGCGGAGCTGCTCCGGCTGTTCGCCCGCCCGGCCGCGATCGCCATCGTCAACGCGCAGCGCTACGAGGACGAGCGGCAGCGGGGTGACCGGATGGCGCTGGTGGCGCGGGTGGCCCGGCTGGTCACCGCCGACCTCCGGCTCGACGAGCTGATTCAGCGCGCCGCCGATGCGATCCACGAGCTGCTCGGCTTTCCCAATCTCGCCATCCCGCTCATCGACCCGGAGCAGCCCAACACGCTGGTGCTCACCGTCAAGGGCGGGCACTACCAGGACCATGTCCAGGGCGAGTACCGGATCCCGATCACCCAGGGTCTGATGGGCGAGGCCGCGCGCACCCGGCAGACGGTGCTGGTGAACGACGTCGCGAGCGATCCACGCTACCTCCCGACCCCGGGCGGCGGCAGCGCGGCCGCGGAGCTGGCGGTGCCCATCGTGCTGGGCGAGCGGGTGCTGGGTGTCGTCAACGTCGAGCGGAACGAGCCATTCTGCGAGGAGGACGCGGCCATCGTCGGCATCATCGCCGACCAGCTCGCGGTGGCCATCGAGAACGCGCGGCTGTTCGCGAGCGCCCAGCGGGTGGCGGTGCTGGAGGAGCGCCAGCGCCTCGCGCGCGAGCTGCACGACGCGGTGACCCAGCATCTCTCGAGCATCGCCCTCATCGCCCAGACGCTGGGGCCGGCCTACGCGCGCGGCGCCGAGGAGGGCGAAGGCCGCGCCCGCCGCCTGGTGGAGCTGAGCCAGGTGGCGCTGGACGAGATGCGGGTGCTCCTGGCCGAGCTCCGACCCCGCGGCCGCTATACGGCCGAGCACCAGGCGCCGGCGGGCTCGGCCCGCTCGCGGCTTCGCCACCACGGCCTGGCGGAGGCGCTGGTGCTGCTGGCCGCCGAGGTGTCGTCCGACGCCGTGCCGGTCATCGCCGAGGTGGGCCGCTACCGGCCCCGGCCGCAGGCCCAGGAAGAGGCGCTCTACCGGATCGCCCAGGAAGGACTGAGCAACGTGGTCAAGCACGCGCGCGCCACCCATGCCCGGCTCCGGCTCGCGAGCGACGGGCGCAGCACGATCCTGACCCTGACCGACGACGGCGTCGGGTTCACCACCTCGGTCGAACAGACCGGCGAGCACGCGATCCAGATGGGCGGCCTGGGCCTCCTCACCATGCGGGAGCGCGCCACCGCCATCGGCGGGACCATCCGGGTCGACTCCTCGGCCGGCGGCGGCACGGTCATCGAGGTGGTCGTGCCCGCCGAAGCGGAGGCCCGGACGTGAGCGTCGACCGGGGCGAACGCCACCGCGGGCCGGTGCGGGTGCTCATCGCGGACGACCACCAGGTGGTGCGTGAAGGGCTGCGCATGATCCTGAGCGAGGAGCGCGAGACCATCGAGGTCGTGGGCGAGGCGGCCAACGGGCACGAGGCCGTGCGCGAGTCCGAGCGCCTCAAGCCTGACGTGGTGCTCATGGACCTGCTCATGCCGGGACTCGACGGCGTGGCGGCGACCGAGCGGCTCCGAGCTGGCGGCGGCGGGCCGAAGATTCTGATCTTCACCACCTACGCCGACGACGAGCGGGTGCGCGACGCCATCCGCGCCGGCGCCACCGGCTACCTGCTCAAGGACGTGCTGCGGGGACAGCTGGTGCAGGCGATCCACGCCGCCGCGCTCGGCCTGCCGACGCTCGATCCCCGGGCCCAGCAGCACCTCATGCGGCAGGTGGCCACGCCGCCCACGCCGTCGCCGTTCGCGGGCCTCACGCCGCGCGAGCTGGACGTGCTCCGGCTGGTGGCCCGGGGCCTGGGCAACAAGCAGATCGCCGCCGAGCTGCACCTGAGCGTCGGCACGGTGAAGGGCTACGTGAGCGCCATCCTGCCCAAGATCAACGCGGGCGACCGGACGCAGGCGGCGCTGTTCGCGGTGAAGCACGGCCTGGAAGACGCGCCGCGCTGATCCTCTCGTCACCAGGGTGTCCGGTCGTGTATTGCTGTCGAGGTGCCGGTTGACCGACCTGGACGTCACATCTGATGGCATGAGCCGCACGCACGCGCTCGAGCAGGGCCGGATCGCATTCGATGCCGAAGCCTGGAGCGACGCCTACGCCCGCCTCGCTGCCGCCGACCGCGAGACTCCCCTCGACCCACCCGATCTGGACCGCCTGAGCATCGCCGCGCGGCTCGCGGGCCGTGGTCCCGAGAGCCTCGAGTACCTGGAGCGGCTGCACCAGGCATGGCTCGCGGCCGGGCACGCGGACCGCGCGGCGCGGGCCGCGGTGTGGCTCGCCGTGCGGTTCCTGTTCGAGGGCGAGAGCGCACGGAGCAACGGGTGGGTGGCGCGGGCGCAGCGGCTGATCGAGGGCGCCCAGGGCGACACGGTGGAGCAGGGCTACGTGCTGTTTCCGCAGGCGCTCCGGGCCATCCGCGACGACGATCCGGCCCGGGCGCACCGCCTCTTCAACGAGGTGGCCGGCATCGGCGAGCGCTTCGGCGATCGGGAGCTGACCTTGTTCGGCCGGCTGGGCGAGGGCCGCTCCCTGATTCGCCTCGGCGAAGTGGCGCGCGGCATGGCGCTGCTCGACGAGGTGATGGTGGGCGTCACCGCCGGCGAGGCGCCGCCGGTGTCGGTGGGCGACATCTACTGCAGCGTGATCGACGCCTGCGACGAGACCTTCGACGTGCGCCGGGCGCAGGAGTGGACCTCGGCGCTGGTGCGGTGGGGCGAGGTGCAGCCGCAGGCCTCGCCGTATCGCGGCGCGTGCCTCATCCGACGGGCCGAAGTGCTGCTGCTCCACGGCGAGTGGCCCGACGCGTTGGACGAGCTCGAGCGCGCGTGCGACTGCCTGGCCGGACCGCCGGTGCACCAGGCGATCGGCGCGGCCTGGTATCGCCTGGCGGAGCTGCACCGGCTGCGCGGGAACGATGTGGAAGCCGAGGAGCTGTACCGCCGCGGCAGCCGGTGGGGTCGCGACCCGCACCCGGGGCTGGCGCTGCTCCGGCTGGCCCAGGGCAAGGTGGACGTCGCGGCGGCGGCAATCCGCCGGGTCGTGGCGGAGGCGAGGAACCCGCGCATGCGCGCGGCCGACCTGAGCGCCTGCGTCGAGATCATGCTGGCCGCGAACGACGCCGGCGCCGCTCGCACCGCCGCGGACGAGCTCGGGCGGGTCGCCGAGGCATTGGGCGCTCCACTGCTCCGCGCGATGGCGGCGCACGCCAAGGGCGCGGTCCTGCTCGCCGAGCACGAGCCTCAGGCCGCCCTGGCCGCGCTGCGCGAGGCGGCGGCCGGATGGCGCGCGCTGGAAGCGCCGTATCAGGCGGCGTGCACCCAGGTTCTCATCGGTCTGGCCCACCGCGCCCTGGGCGACGAGGACACGGCCGCCATCGAGCTCGAGACTGTCCGCCACGCCTTTGCCGCCCTCGGCGCCACGCCCGACGTGCGCCGGGTGGAGGCCGTATCCCGGCCGGCGGAGGCGCTGGTCGGTGAGAGCAGCCTGACGGCCCGCGAGATCGAGGTGCTCCGTCTCATCGCCACCGGGCGGACCAACCGCGCCATCGCGGAACGGCTGGGGATCAGCCAGAAAACGGTCGCCCGGCACGTCAGCAACATTTTCACCAAGCTGGGCTTATCCACTCGGGCGGCGGCCACGGCCTACGCCTTCCAGCACGATCTGCTTACGCGGCCTACATAGAATTACCCACGCTGCGGCAGCGGCATGGGGTGCGTAATCCGCCCGACGCGGCCCCACGTGGTCCCGGATAGAATGGGTGCGCGGCGACACCGGTCGCCGCCGCCCCGACAGAGGAAGGCAACATGCGCGAGATCGAGAAAATCGACACTGTAGTGATTGGCGGAGGGCAGGCGGGGCTCTCGATGGGCTATCACCTGGCCCGGAAGGGAGTCCGTTTCACCATTCTGGAGGCCAACCAGCGGATCGGCGACAGCTGGCGGCAGCGGTGGGACTCGCTCCGCCTGTTCACCCCGGCGCGGTTCGACGGGCTCAACGGGATGCCGTTCCCCGGTGACGCCTATGCGTTCCCCACCAAGGACCAGATGGCCGACTACCTCGAGGCCTATGCCGCCCGCTTTTCACTGCCGGTGCGCACCGGCGTGCGGGTGGACCGGGTGTCTCGGGCCGACGACGGCTCGCTCCTGGTGAGCGCCGGCCACCGGCAGATCCAGGCGCGCAACGTCGTGGTCGCCATGGCCGACTTTCAGCGACCGCGCATCCCGGCCTTTGCGCCGGAGCTCGACGGAAGCATCGTGGCGTTCCACTCGAGCGCGTACCGCAATTCCGACCAGCTCCGGCCCGGCGCGGTGCTGATCGTGGGCCTGGGCAACTCGGGGGCGGAGATTGCCCGCGAGGTGATGCGGGCGGGACACGAGACCTACATCTCGGGCACGGCTAGCGGCGGGATACCGTTCCGCATCGAGGGACGGCTGGCACGGATGGGTGTGGCCCGGCTCCTGTTCCGCGGCGTGTTCTATCGCCTGCTCCGGCTCGACACGCCGCTCGGTCGGAAGGCGCACGCGAAGACCGAAGGCAAGGCGACGCC
>DATEJD010000500.1:0-14824 GCA_035278325.1 Gemmatimonadales bacterium
GATGGCCGGCTCGTAGGTCCGACAGCCCCTGAGCTCCTCCTGCGCGCAGCGGGCAAAGGCGAACAGCCAGTCTTTCGCCAGCTCCGCCGCACCGAGCCTATGGGTGAGCGCCGCGGAGCGCGGTCCGATCAGCCGCTCGGACAGCGCAGGGAGATCCGCCAGGCTGGCCCGCGCGATCAGCCAGTCATACTCGAGCTGGACAGACGGATCCAGCGTCCCATCGCCCACCCAGGCGCCCAGCCGGTCACGCGCGCCCAGCTTGAGCGCGCTTCGGACCAGGAGCAGGAGGAGCTCCGCGGTCGGGTCGGCCACATAGAGACCCGTGGCGCGATCGAGTCGCCGCGAGGCGAACAGGTCCGATTCCCAGGGCAGGTGGTAGCCCTTGAGGTTCCGCTCACCCAGCGTCAGCTCGTGGTGGAGATGCAGGTGGACCAGGCGTCCGGTGTCGGCGTCGAACGCGAGATAGTCCTCCACCGCGGGGTAGGCCAGCCAGGGCACCGCGGCAAACCGCTTCCACCCCAGGCGGGTCAGGACGAGCGTGAGGGCCTGGTCGTGCGCCCGGTCGACCAGGACGTCCAGGTCGGTGGCGCCCTGGGCCGACGCCGCCAGGTGGGCGTTGCTCTTCCAGTGGCAGTACGGGATGCCTTCACCGGCGAGCGCCTCGGCGAGCCGGCCCACCGTGATGATCGGCGGCGGCGACGGGTTCGCCGGCGGGTCCGGCGCGGTCGGCGTCGCCGGAACGGGCCGGTCGAGCGTCTCGGTCGTCACAGCGCCAGCGCTCCTATCCGAGGCCGGGCCTGGCGGCACACGCCCTCGTAGACCTCCGCGTACGCGTCCGCCACGCGGTCCAGGGTGAACTCCGATTGGACGCGTTGCCGGCTCCGACTGCCCATCGCGCGTCTCCGGTCCGGCGCGTCGGCCAGGCGGAGGATGGCGTCGGCCAGGGCAGGCGCGCTCCCGGGTGGCACCAGGAGCCCGTTCCACTCGTGGCGCACGACGTCCCGGCAGCCCGGCAGGTCGGTGGTGATGAGCGGAAGGCCCGAGGCCGCGGCCTCGAGCAACACCCGGGGCACGCCTTCGCGATAGCGGGTGGGGAGCACGAACAGGTCGGCGAGGGCCAACAGGGCCGGGACGTCGCTCCGAGGTCCCAGGTAGCGAACCGACGCACCGGCCCGACGCACCTCCGCCAGGGGAACGGCTTGCGCGCCCTCGTTTGCGACGGGCCCGGCGAGCAGGAACGCGATGTCCGGCCGCTGGGCCCGCACCAGGGCCGCCGCCGCGAGGTATTCGCGAACGCCCTTGAGCGCGACCAGCCGCGAGATCATCAGCACGACCAGCATCCCGTTCAACCCCAGCTCACGCCGGAGGCGGACGAGCCGCTCACTCGAAGGCCGTGAGCCGTCGAGCTCGATCCCGGAGCCTCGAATCAGCCGGTCGGAGCCGGGCCGCACCAGCCCGTGGTCGAGAAAGTACCGGCGATCCTCCGCGTTCTGGAACACCATCACCTGCGTGCGCCGGCTCGCGGCGTGCTGGAGCCAGTGAAACGCGGGCCGGAGCGACCAGGCCAGCGGTGTGCTCGCGGAGAACAGGTATCCCAGGCCGGTAATGGTGGAGACGGTGCGGTGGATGAGGTCGTCCGGGGCTGCCAACGGTGCCAGGATCGCGGGCTTGGTGTCGATCGCGTGGATCACGTCCGGCCGGTGCCGGCGGAACAGCCGACGGAGCTGTCGGCACGCGGCCCAGTCGCCCCAGGGATCGATCCACCGATCCAGCCGATAGGGCCGAAAGGTGACGCCCGCTTCGGTAAAGGCCTCATCGGACGCGGTGCCGAGCACTTCGACGGCGAAGCCGCGCGCCCGCAGCGCCTCGATCAGTGGCAACCGCAGGCGCATGTCGTCAGTGCCGATCAACCAGATCATGGGCATGGCGGTCAGTGACAGAGGGCGCTTCCAGCGTCCGTGAGGGTCTTGCCCGCCGCCAGGAGGTACGACCAGGTGTACCCGTTCGGCACCAGTGTGAATCGGAGCACCCCGTAGGTGCCGTTCGCCCGCTTCTCGCTGTTGGCCGCGACCGTCACGAGCGAGTTCGAGTTCTGGCCACCGGTGCCGATCGTGAACTCCCGCAGCCCACGAGCAGCGTCGGCGTTGCCGGCGGGGTCCTGAGGCGCGAAGCGCTCATAGATGGCGTAGTGGCCGTTGATTACCAGGTCGGCGTTGTACTGGTAGAGCGCGTCCCACAGTGGCTTCACGCTGGTGCGCGGTCCCGTGGTGCCGGACGAGAACAGCGGATAATGGAACAGGGCTGCCGTACAGCTCCGCGAGCTCGCCTGCAGGTCGGCCTTGAGCCACTGCACCTGGGCCGACGTGGCCGAGGTGCTGAGCGAGGTGTTGAGCACGATCACGTGCCAGGCACCCAGGTCGAAGCTGTAGTAGCCCTTGGTGGGGTCGCCCGCGGCGGCGCCGAAGTAGGCGTAGTACGGCGTCGCACCGGTCACGAGGTACTCCTTGTCGCCGGGGACCGGACGGGTGCGGCTCAGGTGGCGGCCCCAGCTCGGCGTGTAGCAGGCGGTGAAGTCGGAGTCCGTCCCGCTGAGGACGTGGTCGCCCAGCGAGAACACGGTGCCCGGCACCCCGTCCAGGACGTTGGCGGTGGCCTCGTCGTAGGGCCTGTCGCACCGGGCGATGGTGCCCGCGCCCACCAGCGTGCTCCCGCCCACCGTGACGAAGGTCGAGTCCCGGCCCAACCCGCCGTTCGCGGCGGTCACGGTCACCCGCACCAGGTTCAGCCGGTCCGACGCGTAGGTGTGATTCTCCGCGATGGGCGCTGCCAGGCTCGAGCGGTTGCCCGTGGTGGTGGTCTGGTCACCCCAATCGATGGTATACGCCCAGGGTCCATCGGACGCGCCGTCACCGACCGTCGCGCTCAGGCTGTACGTCGCGCCGGGCGCGATCGAGGTCGCCGGCCCGGCCACCACCGTGGGCGGCGTCTCCGGAATCGAAACCGAGGTGTTGGCCGCGGCGCTCGCGAGCCCCTTCGAATCGGTGACCACCAGGCTGACCGCGTACGTGCCGTCGTTGCCGTAGGCGTGGGACGGCGTCGCGCCGGTCCCGTGGGTGCCGTCGCCGAAATCCCAGGCGTACGTCAGCGGCTGGCTCTCGGGATCGCTGGAGCCAGTGCCGTCGAAGGCGAGCGCCACGCCTTCCTGGCCGGTGTAGGGCCCGCCCGGATTGGCCGTCGGCGCGGAGTTGGGGGCCTGACCGTGGCAGGTGCCGGAGCCGCTGTCGCTGAAGGTCACGCCCGGTACCGGCAGGAACTGCCAGGTGTAGCTGCCCGGGCCCAGCGTCAGCTTGAGCACGCCGTACTGATCCACCCCGCCGTGCCGCACCTCGCTGTTGGGGCTGATCGACATGGTCGGGGTCGGCTGGGTGCTGGCTCCTCCGGTCCCGGCGATGATCTGCCGGATGCCGTCGGGCGTGGGGTTGCCATCCGGGTCCTGCAGGGCATGGCGCTCGTAGAGGTGCTGGTGCCCGTTCACGATGAGGTCGGTCCGGTTCTGGAACAGGTCTACCCATGCGGCGCGCACGGTGGCCCGCACGCCGGGAACGGTGTCGTTGGTGGAGTAGAACCGGGGGCCATGCCAGACGGCCATCGTGCAGGTCTTGGTGTCGCTCGCGAGGTCGTTGCGGAGCCAGACCTCCTGGGGCGAGCCCGCCTGAATGCTCACGTTGGTGTTGTTGTCGTTGAGCACGATGATGTGCCAGTCGCCCACGTTGTAGCTGTAATACCCGCCCGGCACGTTGTTGTTGAAGGCGGCGGCACCGAAATAGTCGAAGGTCGGCTGGACACTGATGCTGTACTCGTGGTTGCCGATCTGCGGCCGAGTGCGCGCCAGGAACTGCCCCCAGGTGGGCTGATAGCAGTTGGTGTACTGGTCGGCCGTGCCCTCCTCGTAGGCGTTGTCTCCCAGCGTCTGCACCACGGCCGTGGAGTCCTGCGCGAGGATCTGCTCGATGAGGGTAGCGGTCTTCTGGTCTCCCGTGCGGGTGCAATCGGCGATGTCACCGGCGGCGAGCATGACCACCGAGGTACCGGTTGCCAAGGCCAGCGCGTGGGTTCGGCTGGTGGTCGATTGTCTCAAGTCGAACGGGTTCGCGCAGGTCCACAGCAGGAGAACCGTCCCGCTCGTGGCCAGCGTGGCGGTGACGATCGACGTGGTAATCCGCATGGAGCCTCCTCGCGCGCGTCAGGCCGGCTGCATCGCGCGCTCCTCGGTGTGCAGGCCCTCGTGCGCGAGGCGGCCCACACCGACCGGTCGCTCGCCGAATGGCGGAGCAGCGTGGCCCTCCCCCACGGGCCGGTCCCGCAGCGGGGCCACGCTCTCGGGTACGAGCCTGGTCACGGCGGCCAGGACGTCGGCCTCGATGCCGGTGGCCAGGGCGCAGAGCAGCTCCTTGAGGGCGGGCTCCAGCATGCCGGTGTCCTCGACGTGGCCATCCAGGACCCGCACCTTCTCGGTCCTGGTTGGTCGCGCCGCCTCGAAGGCGTAGCACAGCTCCTCCTGCAGCTTCTCGCCCGCACGGAGACCCGTGAACACCACCGGGATGTCGCGGTACGGCACGAGCCCGGACAACCGAATGAGCTTTTCCGCCAGATCCAGGATCCGCACCGGCCGCCCCATGTCGAGCATGGCGATCATGCCTGCCGTTTCCGGGAGCGCCGCGGCGTGGAGGACGAGCTGAACCGCCTCGGGAATGGTCATGAAGTAGCGCTCGACGGCCGGGTGGGTCACCGTGAGCGGGCCCCCCTGCGCGAGCTGCCGCTCGAACAGCGGAACCACGCTGCCCTGAGATGCGAGCACGTTACCGAACCGCACCGCCCGGAATGAGGTCGACCCGGCGGCGAATCGCGGCAGGCCGAAGGTGATCCGCTCGGCGATCCGCTTGGTGGCCCCCATGACGCTCGAGGGGTTCACCGCCTTGTCCGTCGAGATCAGCAGGAACTTTTGTACGCCCGCGCGCACCGCGCACTCGGCCACGGTGAGCGTGCCGACCACGTTGTTGCGCACCGCCTCCACCACGTTGGTTTCCATGAGCGGCACGTGCTTGTAGGCGGCGGCATGGATGACGTACTGCGGCCGGTGGGCCGCGAACACCGCCTCGAGCCGGTCGGCCTGAGTCACGTCGGCGATCACCGCGTGCAGCGCCAGGGTCGGATGCCTAGCGGTCAACTCCATCTGGATGAAGTAGAGATCGCTCTCCGCCCGGTCCACGAGCACCAGGCGCGCCGGCCCGAACGTCGCGATCTGCCGCGCGAGCTCCGCGCCGATCGATCCGGCGGCGCCGGTGACGAGCACGCTCTGGCCCTGGAGATCCTCGGTGATCCCCTCGAGATCGAGGTGCACCGGGTCCCGCCCGAGGAGATCGTCGATCCGCACCCGGCGGAGCTGGTCGGCCCGCGCGGTGCCCTGCAGCAGCTCCTGCAGGGACGGCAGGGTCTTGAACTCCACCTCGGCGTCGGTGCACTGCCCGACCAGCCGCTCCACCTGCTCGGGCAGCGGCCGGTCGAGCGCGATCACCACCACCTCGATGCGGAGCCGCCTGAGCAGCGCGGGCAGATCCTCCGATGTGCCGATGACGGGAATGCGGTGGAGGGCCCGCCCGACGCGGACCTCATCGTCGACCAGCCCCAGCACCTGCAGCGCCGCCTCCTGCTCCCGGTGAAGCTCGCGCAGCAGTCGCTCGGCCTTTTCGCCCGCGCCGACGACCAGCGCGCGCCGGCCGCTTCCCGCCTGGGCGCGGATGGCCTCGTGACGGGCCCGGGCCAGGAAGGGGAGCCCGCCCGAGGCGAAGATGGCGGCGGCCCAGTCCAGCAGGAGCACGGAGCGGGGAACCGCGTCCGCCTGGTCCCACAGGATCAAGACCGCCGTGAAGCAGAGGGAGCTGATGGTGACCGCCTTGACCAGCGTCACCAGGTCCTCGAGGCAGAAGTGCCGCCAGTAGCCCTGGAAGACGCCGAAGCGGGAGTACGCCGCCAGGCGCAGCACCAGCAGGAGCGGTACGGTGGACCAGAACGTCCGCCACTCGCGCGAGGGCAGGTCGAAGTCGAACCGGAGCTCGAACGCCAGGCCGTAGGCCATCGCCAGCAGAACGATCTGTACGCCGACACGGAGGTGGGGGCGATAGGTCAGCCGCTCCATCCATGGCAGCATCCGCTCCACGCGGGTGGGCCCGGCCTCGGGCCACGCGGGTCCGCGCTCGGAGATGGAGGTCATCGGGCGAAGATCTCGGCGATGTCGAGGACCGCCTCGATGACCGCCGCGGCGTCGCCATCGGTCATGACCGCGTTCAGCGGCAGGCTGATGAGGCGTCGATAATTCTCGAACGCGACCGGGTAGTCCAGCGGCGCACAGCCGTACCGGTCCCGATACCAGGGATGCAGATGGATCGGGATGAAGTGGACCGAGGCCTGGATGCGGCGCCGGGTCAACTCAGCGATGAACCTGGCGCGATCGATACAGAGCGCGTCGAGCCGGAGACGCAGCGGATACAGATGCCAGGCGTGCTCCACGTCCGGGTGCTGGACGGGAGTCTCGAAGGCGTCATGCCCGCCGAAGGCCGCCGTATACGCCTCCGCCACCCGGCGCCGGCGCTGCTGGAGCGCGTCCAGTCGGCGGAGCTGCGCCAGGCCGAGCGCCGCCTGGATGTCCGTCATGTTGTACTTGAAGCCGGGCTCGACCACCTCGTAGAACCAGGAGCCGCCCACGTCGTAGCGCCGCCAGGCATCGCGGTTCATGCCGTGGAGGCTGAGCACACGCGCGCGCTCGATGAGCCCGGGCTCGCCGGTGAGCATGCCGCCCTCACCCGTCGTGAGGTTCTTGGTCGCGTAGAAGCTGAACGCGACGGGGTTGGGGCCGGCGCCGATCGGTTGGCCCTGGAACGCCGCCGGAAAGGCATGTGCCGCGTCTTCGATCAGGGCCAGGCGATGCTGCGCGGCGATCGCCCGGATGGAGCCCAGATCCGCCGGGTGGCCCGCGTAGTGAACCACGAGGATGGCACGGGTCCGGGGCGTGATGGCGGCCGCGATGGCGTCCGGATCGATGTTCAGGGTGTCCCGCGTGACGTCGGCAAGCACGGGATGCGCCCCCACCTGCTCGATCACATTGACGCACGAGCAGAAGGTGAGCGGGGTCGTGATCACCTCGTCACCCGGGCCGGTGCCGAGCGCCACCAGCGCGGTATGCAGGGCGGCCGTGCAGGAGCTCAGCCCGATCGCGTCCGCGGCACCCACCCGCTGGGCGAACGCCGCCTCGAACTGCCGTGTCTTCGGGCCGGTGGTGATCCAGCCGGAACGGAGTGAGTCGACCACCTCGGCGATCTCGTCGTCGCCGATCGCGGGAGGGGAGAAGGGCACGGCTCGGTGCTGCGGTGGCGCGGCGGCTGGGAGCGTTGGAACGGTCAACGACATGGTCCCGCTCGTGCCTCGATGATTGGAGGGCCTACGCTAGGAAGCGATGGAGGCGCGCACAATGGGAACAATGCGCCCACCCGGCGTCTTCAACTGAGTGATCGGAGGAGTACGTGAGGCTCGGCGCTGAACGGCTACGGCCGGTCAGCAGGCGGGGTGGGGAGGGAGAGGCGGGCGCGAATGCGGCACGTCAGCTCATGGGAGGCTCGCGCGGAGGGGAGACCGGGGCCAATGACGCGCTATATAGTAGAAAGGGAAATGCGGGTTGTGCATGGGCGGGACCGGCCCATGAAACCGAAGTGGCTAACTTATGTCATGGTTGATGAGGACGGCCTGGCCGTCCAGTATCGTGGAGATCGTGACCTCGATCGAAACCGGACACCTCGAGGGCGGACACCGACCATGCGTCGACAGGCCATACGATATGGGCCGTCTGCCGATCATGAGGGGGACCTGTACCTCCCCGCGACTCCACGGCCTCCGGTCGTGTGTCTGCTGCACGGCGGCTTCTGGCGCATGCCGTATGGCCGCGATCAGATGACGGCGATGGCGGAGGATCTGGTCTCTCGCGGCCTCGCCGTATGGAACCTGGGATATCGGCGGTTGGGGGTGCCCGAGGCGGGGTGGCCGGGAACCATGGACGATGTCGCCGCAGGCGTGGATCATCTCGCGCGGCTGTCGGCCGAGGGGGTGGACCTGGATCTGAGCCGCGTCACGCTGGTCGGGCACTCGGCCGGCGGGCATCTCGCACTCTGGGCCGCCGCGCGCAACGGGAAGGGTCGCTCTGGCGCACCCCGCGTTCGGGCGATGGCGGCCGTCGGTCTGGCCCCGCTGGCCGATCTGGCCGGGGCCCACGAGGCCGGGCTCGGCCGCGGCGCGGTGGCGGAGCTGATGGGCGGGTCTCCGAGTCAGTACCCCGCGCGATACCAGGCGGCGTCGCCCATGGCATTGCTGCCGTTGAGGGTGAGACAGCTCATCCTCCACGGCAGCGCCGACCAGCTGGTCCCGATCGACTTGTCGCGGCGCTACGCGCGCGCGGCCGGCGCGGCGGGCGACACGATCGAGCTGATCGAGCTGCCGGGCACCGGGCACATGGAGTACCTCGACCCGGGCAGCGAGGCCTATGCGACGCTGCGTCGCCGGCTGAACCCCGAGTAGGCCGATGCCGCGGAAGAAGCGCTGAGCTTCCCGTCGTCAGACCATCACTCGCCACCGCTCATCCGCGGCCTTCGGCGGAGGAAAGCTCCCCATGCCGCCACGTCGATGGACCTCGCTGCTGCCTGACCCGCGCCTTGCCGGCCGTGTGGCCGGTGCGGTGGTCATTGTCGCGCTGCTCTCCGCGGGGTGGAGGCGGGCCAGTGATCAGGGCGACGCCGGCCAGAGACCCAACGTTCTCTTCATCGCCGTCGACGACCTCCGGCCCACGATCGGCGCCTTTGGCGACCCGTACGCCAAGACACCGAACCTGGACCGACTGGCCCGCTCCGGCGCGACCTTTCTTCAGGCGTACGCCCAGCAGGCGCTCTGCAACCCGTCGCGCGCCAGCCTGCTGACCGGGCTCCGCCCGGACTCGATTCGGGTGTGGGATCTCGAGACGGATTTCCGCGCCAACGTCCCCGACGTCGTCACCCTGCCCCAGCATTTCATGCAGCACGGCTATCGGACGGTGGAGATCGGAAAGATCTACCACAACACCCTTCCGGACAGCCGCTCCTGGCACCAGGAGATCCATCTTTCGGGCTTCCCCTACGATCCCGATGCCGTGTATCACGGCCGCGAGAACCTGGCCATTCAGGCAGAGCGCAAGGCGCGCCTCATCCGGGAGGGGAAGCAGGCCAGCGCCATCGACCGGTTGGGCATGTGGTACCTCAAGGCCAACGCGACCGAGAGCCTCGACCTGCCGGACAACGCCTACTACGACGGCGCCCAGACCGACCGGGCACTAGGGGAGCTGGCCGCGCTCAAGGGCCGGCAGCCCTTCTTCTTCGCCGTCGGCTACTACCGCCCGCACCTGCCGTTCAACGCACCGCGCAAGTACTGGGACCTGTACGATCCCGACTCCATCGCGCTCGCGCCGAACCCCGATCTGCCGAAGGACGCCCCCGCGGTGGCCGCCAGCAATCTGGCCGAGCTCCGCGGGTACGCCGGCTTCGCCACGGCGCCCGATCCCTGGCAGGGCAGGATCAGCGAGGCCGACGCCCGTCGCCTCAAGCACGGGTACTACGCCTCGGTGAGCTACGTGGATGCGCTGGTGGGGCGGCTGCTGGATCGGCTCGACGAGCTGGGCCTGGCGAAGAACACGATCGTGGTGCTCTGGGGCGACCACGGGTTCAAGCTGGGGGAGATGAACGGCTGGGCCAAGATGAGCAACTATCTCGTCGATACCCACTCGCCCCTCATCATCCGGGCACCGGGCGTCGGGCCGGCGGGGCTCCGTCTCGAGCAGCTGGTGGAGCTGGTGGACGTCTACCCCACCTTGAGCGAGCTGGCCGGGCTGCCGGTGCCGGGCTGGCTCCAGGGCACGAGCGCCGTACCCCTGCTCCGCCGGCCGGACCGTCCCTGGAAGCGCGCCGCCTTCAGTCAGTTTCTGCGTCGAGGCCGTTGGCTGGGAGCGGACGGCGTGGAGACCATGGGCTACGGCATGCGGACAGAGCGGTTTCACTACGTCGCGTGGATGAACTGGGCCACGCGGCAGATTACCGCCCGTGAGCTCTACGACCTGAAGAGCGATTCGCTGGAGACGGTGAACCTGGCGGGCCGGCCCGAGCTTCGAGCCGTGCTCGACGAGCTGGAGGCGCAACGCCGCGGCGGATGGCGCGAGGCCCAACCGTAGGCACTCCGTCGTCTCACGCCCGGTGATCCAGGCATTCCACCAGCGCCGCGTTGAGCTCCGCCAGCTTGGGTGGCTTCCGGAGCACGCGGTCCACGTTGGGCGGGACCTCGCCCTGGTCGGACATCCGCTGGCCCCAGCCTGTCAGCATCAGCACCGGGGTCGTGGGCGATGCCTGCTTCACCGCGGTCGCCACCCGGCGCCCGTCCACGTACGGCATGCCCAGGTCGGTGATCACCACCGCGTACGGCTGTCCGGCGCCGAGCGCTTCCTGGAACCGGTCGATGCCCGCCTGGCCCCCGTCGGCCGCCGTCACCACATGGCCCCCGGCCTCCAGCGTATCGCGCAGCGCCTTGAGCACCATCGGATCGTCGTCCACGATCAGGATGCGGAGCCGAGCTGGCGGCCGCATCGGCGCGGCGCGCGGCGCGGCTTCCGGGGTGTCCGAGGGCGCCATGAAGCTCAGGCGCACGGTGGTGCCCTGACCCGGGGCGCTCTCGATCTCGATGTCCCCGCTGTGGCGCTGGATCATGCCATAGACCATGGCCAGTCCCAGACCCGTCCCGCGCTCGCCCTTGGTGGTGAAGAACGGCTCGAGGCAGCGGCGCCGGGTCTCCGCGTCCATCCCGCGCCCAGTATCGGACACCTCGATGTGGACCTGGCGTGTATCGGCCTCGGGACCGGAGCGCGCGTCGCCGCTCACCCGGGTCCGGATGGTAAGCACCCCACCGTCCGGCATCGCGTCCACGGCGTTGAACACCAGGTTGGTCAGCGCCTCCCGGATCTCGCTTTCCGCCGCCATGATCTGCGGCAGGTCAGGGTCCAGCTCGGTGACCGTCCGCACGACCGCCCCGCCCTGCTGGGGCATGTCGCTCCAGCGCGCGCGGGTGAGGTGGAGCACCTGCTGCGCCAGCTTGTTGAGCGCGGTCGGCGCGAGCGCCAGCTGCGGCTCCCGCTGGCGGTAGAACTCGCGCATCCGCCCCATGCTCTGCGCCACGTCGTCGATGGCGCGCTCGATGGTCTCCAGGTACTCGCGGACCGATGGGCTCAGGGCGTCCTCGGTCTCGAGCAGGAGCTGGGCATAGATGCCGGCCGGTGAGATGGCGTTGTTGATGTCGTGCGCGATGCCGCTCGCCATCTCGCCCAGCGCGCGCAGCCGCTCGTTCTGGACGACCGCCTGCTGGCTCTGGCGCAGATCGTCGTAGGCCCGCTGCAGGGCGCCGTGGATCTGGACCTGATGCGCCGCCAGGGCCACGTGCTCGCTCAGCTGCCGCAGGAACTCGCAGTCCGTGCTGCTGAAGCCGTTGGCCTCCTCCCGGGCCGCCAGCAGCACGCCGAACACCTGGCTCTCGACCAGCAGCGGTGCCACGACAAGGGAGCGGAGCCCCTGCGCGGCGAGCCGCTTGGGGAAGGGGAAGTCGACCTCGCGCAGGTCGGGCTCGTACACCAGCTGCCCACCGAGACAGCGCGCCAGCCCGTTGCCGTCCACCAGAATGCTGGCCTGCTCGCTCATCTCCAGGGCGGCCGCCAGCGTCCGCCCCTTGCTCCCCAGGCCGGTCACCGTGAGCGACTGCGCGGCCGCGTCGTACAGGCAGACCGCGCCGAAGGCGATCGGCAGGTTGTCCTCCAGGGTCGACATCACCACCCGGAACACGCTGGCCAGATCCTGCCGCTCGCCGATGGCGCGCGTGATCCGGCTGAGCAGGTCGAGCCGCGCCAGCTGTGCCCGCAGCCTGGTGTCCGCCTGCCGCCGCTCGGTGATATCGCGCACGAAGCTGGTGAACATCGGGGGACCGTCCCCGGGCATCCGGGCAATGCTGAGCTCGATGGGGAACGTGCTGCCGTCGGCCCGCAGGCCGGTGAGCTCGAGCCGCCTCCCCAGCACCACGGCCGTGCCGGTCTCGAGATAGCGCGCGAGGCCCTGGCGGTGCCGCTCGCGCAGCTCCGGCGGAATGATGACGTCGGCCAAGGGCCGGCCCAGGACGTCGTCGCGCCGCCAGCCGAAGATTCCTTCCGCCGCCGGGTTGAAGCCAATGATCAGCCCCTCGTGGTTCATGGCCACCACGCCGTCGAGCGCGGTGTCCACTACCGCCCGGTTGCGTCCCTCGCTCACGCGCAGGGCCTCGGTCTGGACGGCCACCTGCCCCAGCATGTGATTGAACGCGTCGGTCAGCAGGCCCAGCTCGTCCCGTCCCATGTGGGGCGCCCGCACCGAGTAGTCGTGGCGCTCCGACACCGCGCGGGCCATCTCCGCCAGCGACACGATGGGGGCCGAGATCTGCTGCTGCAGCGAGCGCGACAAGAGGTAGGCCACCAGCAGCGAGCCCGCGATCACCACCACCACGATGGCGCCGTAGACCCGGAGCCGCTGATAGATGGCCGCCAGGTTGGACTCGAGATAGAGCGTGCCCAGCCGGCCGTTAGCGCCCTGGGTCACCGCCTGGGACCCCACCAGCCGCGAGCCTTCGAACCGGAAGCCGTCCGCGCCGGGTGCCCGCGGGAGGCTGGAGTGCGTGAGCGAGTCGGGATAGACCGAGAAGATGCGGCCCTTGCCGTCGTACAGCGCGGCCGCCTCGATGTTCGGCTGCGCCCGGAGCGCCGCCAGCACTTCCCGGGCGTCGTCCGGGTTGTCGAACGCGAGCGCGGCGGTGCTGTTCGCCGCGATCATCTCGGCGATGGTGGCCAGCTCGCGCGCCGTGGTGCGCCGGAAGGTGAGGAAGTCGTAGGTGAGGAACGTCGCGCAGGTGAGCAACAGCACCAGACCGCTGGTCAGCAGCATCAGCGTCATCAGCTTGCGGCGGATAGGCAGGTTGCGCAGTGGCATTGCCTAGTCTCTTCCGGTCGTGACGATCTGCGCCGGTCGGAGCAGCTTCGAGCTGAGCGTGAGGTTGGCGGCCTTGGCGGCCTCGAGGTTGATCCGCAGGCGAATCCGGTTGTGATCGGTCACGAACCGGATCATCCCGCCCAGCGATGCGAACCGGTCGGCGTCGCTCACGGTGAGGATGCTCCGACCCTTGAGGCTGTCGAGGACCTGCTCCAGATGGCCCTGCTCCCGCCGGCTGACGAACAGGATGTGACAGGTGTCGATGTCCCGCACGTCGCGATAGCGCCGAACCAGCAGGGGACGGCCGTTCACCGACTCCCCGCGGATCGCGTCATCGAGGTAGGGGCCAAACGGGTCGTCGCCCAGCACCCCGATCACCAGCGGCGTGTCCGGCGCCGGGAAGGTGCTCGACGGCCACTCGACGAACTGCGCGAAGTTGAAGAGGAAGACCGCCTTGAGCTGGTATTCCGGCGAGGACTGCGCCGGCGAGGACTGCGCCGGCGCGGGCTGGGGCGCCGTGGCGGCGAGCCACCACAGGACGAGCTGCGGGAGGACGTCTCGAATCAGCGCCACGTGATCCTCCCGTAGATGCCGCGCTGCACTTCCGGGCTCCCCGCCGGGCCGAACTGGGCGCGCTGGCCGTAGAGCAGGTTCTGTCCGACCACGGACAGCTCCAGCCGCTCGGTGGCGTTCCAGCCCAGCCGCAGATCGAGACCAGCGTAGCTCGGCACCCGCGGATCGGGCAGGACGTCCACGAAGCGGAACACGGCATCCAGCTCCAGTCGAGCCGGGAGGTCGGCCGACGATTGGATCAGGAACTGATGCTCCGGATCGTTGCCTTCGCTACTGCCCTGGTTGCGGTCGCCGCTGCCCGGCTTGAGCGAGAGGTCTTTCCGCAGGAAGGTGTAGCCGCCGCGGAGCCACCAGCGGTCGCTCACCTGGTACCGCGTCGCCAGCTCCGCGCCGTAGGAGTGCCCCTCCATCATATTAGCGAGCCGGAACGGGAGGCCGGTCGGGGGCGGACCGGGCTCGATGGTGCGCAGGTTATCGTAGTCGTTGTAGAAGGTCGAGATCGAGAGCGACATCCGAGGATGCGGCTGCGCCCGCCAGCCCAGCTCGTACGCGATGACCGTTTCGGACTGGAAGTCACCGCCCACCAGCACGGGCCCGAACGGCGCCACGAACGCGACGAAGTCCCGGTCGATGCGGGAGGGTGTCCGGACCGCGCGCGAGACGGCCGCCCACAGGGTCTCGCGATCCGTCGGCGTCCAGGCCAGCCGCGCGCTCGGCTGGATTTCGAAGCCGGTGTAGGAGTTGTGCTCGAACTTGGACCCCAGCGACAGCCGAACCCGGTCGCCCAGCGCAATCTCGTCCTGGACGAAGGCGCTGTACAGCTCCAGCGTCGTGCGCGGCGGGGTGAATGTGAAAATGGTGTCGGAGTGGGTATCGTCGTCCATCAGGCGGGCGCCCACTCCCCAGATCACTTCCTGATGGGCGCCGAGCTGGAAGCGGTGCTGGGCGTCGAGGTCGTACGTGGTGAGGTCTTCGGTCAGGCCGCCCCCGAAATCGCGCCAGCCTCGATCGTAGTACACCTGCACCTGCAGGTCCGACCCCTCCGAGAAGCGGCGGTTCCAGCGGCCCATTGCGTTGCCGCCCCGGGCGACCGTGCGGCCGCTGCCGTCCACGTCGGGCCTGCCGTCGTAGTA